>NZ_LSKG01000129.1:0-33831 GCF_001557005.1 Sphingomonas sp. CCH15-F11
GGCGGGAACGGCGAGCGCGAGCCTCGACGATCTGTTCTCATCGGGGTCGGGCGCATGGAGCTTCATGCCGCGCATCACCCTGCCGCTTCCAATCTTCGGCGGCAGCGCGCTGAGAGCCAACCTCGATCGCGCGGACGTGCAGAAACGGATCGAAATCGCCAACTATGAGAAGGCGATCCAATCCGCCTTCCGCGACGTGGCTGACGGGCTCGCCGGCAAAGGAACCTTGGACGCCCAAATCCGATCGGAAACGCAGCGGGTCGATGCCAGCCGCAATGCCTACAGGCTCGCGGAACAGCGGCTCAACTCAGGCGAGGATGACAACCTCGCCCTGCTCGACGCGCAGCGCACGCTTTACGGGTCACAGCAAGCCTTGGTCCGCTCCAAGCTGGTGCGGCTCAGTAATCTCATCAATCTCTACAAGGCGCTGGGTGGCGGCTGGACGGAGTTCACGACACCGCCTGATGATCCGTTAGCCCGGTGATTGAGCTGCGCCAGCTCCGCTACCTGATTGCGGCGGCCGAGGCCGGTAGCTTCAGTCGCGCGGCGCGCAGCATAAATATCAAGCAAGCAACGCTCAGCCGACACGTCCTCGAAATCGAGAAGCGGCTAGGCATGGCGCTGTTCGACCGCAAGACCCGCGGTGCCACTCTGACTCCGAATGGCAGAACCTATCTGCGAACGGCACAGCGCATCGTGAAGGAGTTCGAGGAACTGAACAACTGGGTCCGCGCCACGAACAACGGCCACGTCGGCAAGCTGGCCGTAGGCTTCTATACGTCCTTCTCCGCCGGCAACTTGCGGGCAACGCTCAGCGAGTTCGGCGAACGCCACCCCGAGGTCAAAGTATCCGGCTTTGAACGCGATCGGGATATGCTGTTGGCCGGGATCGAGAATGGCCTGCTCGATATCGCGATCATGATTGGGGAGGCCTCCTATCGGGGTCTGATGAGCCGTTCTTTCTGGAGTGAGCGCATATTTGTAGCAATGCCGGCAGGCCATCCACTCACCCAATGCGAACGCATCCATTGGCCCGACCTGACCGGCGAACACTTTTTGCTGACCGAACGAGATCCCGGCCCAGAGACCCGAAACATCCTCATGGGCAAACTTGGGGTCCCCGGTTGCATGCCAGAGATCGACATGCAGGATATCGGACGCGAGACAATGTTGAGCGCCATTGCGCTCGGTGGGCGTCTCTCGATTGTCGCCGAATCCGCCTTGGGTATCCAAGTGCCAGGCGTAACGTTCAGCGAAATCCACGACAGTCATGGACATATGCGGATCGGCTTCTCGGGCTATTGGCGTGAAGACAATGACAACCCCGTCTTGCTGCGCTTCCTTGATCTCGTGGCCGGTCGCTATTCGCTGCCGCCCATTCTGATGCCGCAGCCATCACATCACCAACCGGAAAAGAAATAGCCATGACACGAAGCAAGACACTCTTCATCGTGCTGGTCGCGCTGGTCATCGGATTCGGCGTGGGCTTCGTGCTGCGCCCGGTGATCATGCCCGTCGAGCGTGCGCCGGCCCTCGCGAGTCCGGCCCCCGCCGCACCGGAGCCGGCCGAACCGCGCGGGACGCAGTATTTCGCGGCGCATCTCGATGAAGCACGGGAGATCGTGGGGCAATGCGCGGAAGGCTCGGTGCGGGGCAGCGAGTGCGCCAATGCCGAGCAGGCCGTGATCGAGGCGGAAGGCCGCGACCGCTTCAAGAAGTTCATGGGCAACTGACGGCAGGCGGCGCGCTCTCACTTCCCCTGCGCGCGGTGCCGGCGAAAGGCCCGGTCGGTTTCCATGAACCGGGCGAGCATCGGCGCGACCAGCTTGTCGGGCGGGACCGGCGCTCCCCCGGTCTCGGCTGCGAGCGCGGCGGCATAGGCGACGAGATCGCGATGCACGGCGGCGGGCAGCTCCACGGAGAGCTTGACCGGCCGATCGTCGGCCAGCGGCCCCAACTTCAATTTCGTCATCGTGTCGCTCCGATCGGTTCAAGCACCAGGTCGCGCGTGATGACCACGCGCAACGGATGCCCCGGCCGGATGGTGAGCGTCGGCTGCACATTGAGCTGCCGACGCACGATCTGCTGGCCGGTCTGGTTGATGGTGTCCTGCGAGCCGCGACGCAGTGCGCGAGTAAGTTCGTCCTCGCTATCCGCGCCCAATTCGGCGCCGACGCCGAGCAGTGTCGAAACGGCGGCGGCTTTCAGCAGATTGCCCCAATGCTGGTTTACGCGATCCTGTAGGCCAGCATATCCGGCCGCATCAGCGCCGGGCTGGCGCTCGAGAACGATCGAGCGGCCGTCCGGCAATATCAGCCGATCCCATGCCAGCAGCACGCGCGCCTGCCCGGCGGCGATCTCGCTGTCATATTCGCCGATCAGCCGCGTGCCCTGCGGGATGAGCAGGATGCGGCCCGTAGGGCTGTCATAGACGTTTGCCGTTACCTGGGCGGTGATCTGGCCGGGAAGGTCCGAACGGATGCCGGTGATGAGCGCGGCAGGGATGATGCTGCCGGCCTGCACGATGTTGGGCGAGGCCGGCGCCACGAGGCGTTCGACGCTGACCGTCCGCTGATTAGACGCCTGCGCCAAGAAGGCTCGCTTGGCGGCCTGGTCGCCCTGCGCCGTCTCGGCAGGTTGCGGTGAGGCAGGAGCACCAGGCGCTGCCATTGCGAAGTTCGGCAGGGACGGCATCGCAGCGGCCCCGGCGCTGCTGCCGCCGAGGAACACGCCGCTCATGCGCGCGGCGTCGCGTTCCTGCTGGGCGCGCTGGCGGGCGGCTTCCTCGGCCTGGGCGCGCGGATCGGGCCGGGCACCGACCGGCGGGACCGGGACATTCTCCCCGCGCTGCTGGGCGGAGACGATTGGGCCGCCGAGATCGCCGGGAAGCGGCGGGCCGAGTTTCGGCGCCTGGCTGTAGTCGCGCGGCCCGGAGGTGATGGTCTCGGACGTGGCGCGGCTGTCGGTGCTGTAGAGTTCCTTGGCCTCCTTCTCGCCCGGCGGCTTGAGCGCGTAGATCAGCGAGCCGCCGATGCCGAGGCCGGCGGCAACGCCCATGAGGGCCAGCGCCTTGCGCGAAAGCCGCATGACGCGGGGCGGGTCGCCCCGAAGCTGGAAGGCTTGAGGGTCGGCGCGCGGCGCTTGCGGTGCGGCCCCTTCGGGCGGGGTATTGCCGGCGGGATCGGTCACGGCCGCCCCCTGCGCCCGTCGTCACGCACGATGCGGACGCGCTGCTCGCTGCGCCGGTCGCTCAGGCGCAGCTCGGCGGCGGCGAACAGCCGGTCCACCACCATGTAGCGGCCCTGCACCCGGTAATTGACCAGCTCGGCATCGCCGGCCGCGCCGGTCACGAACAGCGGCGGCATCTCGCCCTGCGAGATCCCGGCCGGAAACTCGATGAACACCTGGGCGGAATCGTCGAAGGCGCGGACGGGCTTCCACGGCACGCGGTCGCCCTCGATCCGGTAGCGGAAATTGAGGGCGGCGAGGTCGATGCCGGCGGCGACGGGGGCCGAGACGGCAGCGGCGGCATTGGCGCTGCGTAGCGCGATGAGCTGGTCCTGCGGGTAGGTCCAGGAGACGGAGGCCATATAGGTCGAAGCTGTCGCGCGCAGTTCGATGTGATAGGTGCGCCGGTCGGTGTTGATGACCAGATTCGTGCCGATGTCGGGGCGGGTGGGCTTCACGAGAATATGCACGCGCGCGGTCTGCCCGCTGCCGCTCACCGTGTCGCCGATGATCCACCTGACCGTATCGCCGGCCGCGACCGGCCCCGGCCCCACGAGCTGCTCGCCTTCCTGAAGCGCGATGTCCGTCACCTGGCCGGGCGCGGCATAGACCTGATAGAGCGCGCCGTCCGTCCAGGGATATTGCTGGATGGCGTTGAGGAAGCCGTCACGCACCGGCTGCACGCGGGCGGCGGCGTTGGCGGCACCGACACGCCTGCGCGGATCGGCGGGCTCGGAAGTCGCCGCCCCGGCCGCGATCGGCTTCAATTGGCCGGGAAGCGGCAGCGGTTCGGGGATCGTCACCACCTCGACAGCGCGCGGCGGTTCCGCAGCCGGCGTGGCCGCGATCTCGCGCGGCGGATCGTCATAGGCGATGGCCGGCGGCTTTGCGGACGTGGTGGCGCAGCCGGCGAGCGCGGTTGCGGAAAGCAGCATTGCCGCGCGGGCGGCATGGCGGGCAAATGGCCAGGTCATTGCGACAGCTCCTTGCTCCAGTTGAGGGCGTTGACGAAGATGCCGAGCGGGTTCTTGCGCAGCGCGTCGGGCGTGCGTGGCGGTTGCACAACGATGGTGAGGATCGCCGACCAGCGTTCGGTGGCGGCGAGGCTGCCGTCCTGATAGCGCCGCTCGGTCCAGGCCACGCGGAAGCTGTCGGGCGAGGCGCGAATGACGCTCGATACGTCCACCGCGACCTGCACCCGGCCGACATTGGCGAACGGGTCGTTGGCACGGGCGTAGTCGTTGAGCGCCACCGCTCCCCGATCGGTGGTGAAGTCGTAGGCGCGCAGCCAGTTCTGACGGACGATGACCGAATCGGCCGGGATCGCCCTGACCTGCTCAATGAAGCGGGCGAGATGGAATGCGATCTGCGGGTCGGTCGGGCGATAGCCGGCCTCGGCCGGCGCGACCGCCTGCGCTTCGCCGAGCCGATCGACTTGTACCACCCACGGCACGATATGCCCACGCGCCGATTGCCAGACGAGTCCGGCGGCGAGCCCGCCCGAGAGCGCCAGCGCGCCGAAGAAGGCGAGGCGCCAGTTCTTCGCCTGCACGCGTGCGGAGCCGATGCGGTCGTCCCACATCTGGGCGGCGCGCTGATAGGGTGTGGTGGGTTCGGGGGTCTGGCCGTAGCGGATGGTGGGGCGTCGGAACATCGGAGGATCAGTCCTTCTCTTTGATGTCGGGACCGGCTCCGCCGCCGTGGCTGTCGCCGGCCTTCATGGTGTGGGCGATGACGGTCGCGCCGTGGCTGACGGCCTGGCGGCGTTTCATCGCGGCCGCCCATTCAGGCTGGGCCGACGAGCCCGCCGATGCGGAACCGCCAGCGGTTGCGGCGGCCGGGGTGGCGGATGCGGGTCCGCCGGTGATCGTGCCGCCGGTGGCGGTGAACCCGGCGCGGGCGCCCGAGCGGAAGTTGGACTTCATCGCCTCGCCGCCCTTGGCGGCCGCCTTGCGCAGCGGCGAAAGGACGGCGCTCGCCGCGCTTCCCGCCGCCGCCTGGCCGACCGCGGCCACGCCGCCCGCGACAGCGCCCGCGCCGCTCTTGCCCAGCGAGCCGAGGCTGTAGGCGCTGGTCGCACCGCCCGCCATCTGAGCGCCGCCACGCGCGGCGGCGCCGGTCATCCGACCAGCCGCGCCGAGGGCGGAACCGGCGGCGCCCACGCCAAGCCGTGCGGCGGCCGCGCCACCGACCAGCGCGCCGCCTGCGGCCAGCGCGGTGCCGGCCGCTGCACCCGCGCCGAGCTGCGGGCCGCCCGAGACGATGCCGTTGGCGATGCCGGGACCGAAGATCGACAGGCCCAGCAGCGACAGCGCGGCGAGCGCGATGGCCATGACCTGATTGATGTCGGGCGCGGGGCCGAGGGCCGCGCCGGTGAACTGGCTGAACAGCGTGGTGCCGATGCCGGTGATGACGGCGAGCACCAGCACCTTGATGCCGGTCGAGACGACATGGCCCAGCACCTTCTCGGCCATGAAGGCGGTCTTGTTGAAGAAGGCGAAGGGCAGCAGGACGAAGCCGGCGAGCGTCACCAGCTTGAACTCGATCAGCGTGATGAAGACCTGCACCGCGATGATGAAGAAGGCGAGCACCACGATCACCCAGGCGAGCAGCAGCACGAGGATCAGCGCGAGGTTCGAGAACACGGCCCAAAGGCTGGAGAACTGCCCCGCCGCATCGAGCAGCGGCTTGGCGGCTTCGAGCCCCTTCGCCGCGATCGTGCCGGGCTTCATGAACTCGTCGATTGTCATCGCCCCGCCGCTGGCCTGGAGGCCGAGCCCGGCGAAGCTCTCGAACACGATGGTCGCGAGCAGCGCGAAGTTGCCGATGATGAAAGCGAAAGTGCCGATGTAGAGCGTCTTTTTGACGAGGCGCTGAAGCACGTCCTCGTCCGCGCCCCACGCCCAGAACAGGCCGGCGAGCGTCACGTCGATGGCGATCAGCGTGGTTGAGAGGAACGCGACCTCGCCGCCGAGCAGGCCGAACCCTGAGTCGATGTAGCCTGTGAAAACATTGAGGAAATTGTCGATAACGCCGGTGTCATTCATGGCGCGGCGCCTTCATCCGGCGCCGTGTCGCTGCCGCGCTCGATAGCGGGCGCGGGCTCGTCCTGGCGGAAGAAGCGGCGGCGGTTGGCGGCCCAGGCCGCCTCGCAGCCGCTGTCCGGCATGGTGAGCGAGGCGCAGCGATCCAGCTCGCGGGCGAGCCTGGCCTGGCCTTCGTCCGCCGGCAGGACAAGCGGCGGCGCGGGCGCAGGATCATCGGGCTGGACGGCGGCGACGATCGCCACCGTCATCATCAGCCCGGCCAGCGCCGCCACCCCCGCGATCTTCGCCGTGCGCGACATCGGGCGTCTCAGTTGCCCATGAAGCGGCGGAACCGCTCGCGCCCCTCGGCCTCCTCGGCCGCCTGGCGGGCGGATTGCAGCGCGTGCGCCCGGCCCTGCGCTGCGACCGCGGCGGTGAGGTCGGCGAGCTGCTGCGATTGCAGCGCGAGGAGCTGGTTGCCCGCCTGCGTCGCCTGAAGCGCGCCGGTCGCGGATTGGCTGGCCGAAACCAGGCTGTCCATCGTGGTGCGGGCGCCTTCGATGTTGCCGACGACGCCGGCCTGAACCTGCAAGGCGTCCTGAAAGGCGCCGACGCTATCCTCCCAGCGGGCATTGGCGTTGGCGACCATCTGCGGGTGATCGCCGGTCAGCGCCGCGCCCTTGTAGCGGCCGTTGAACGCCTGCTGGATGTCCTGCACGTCGTAGGCGATGCGCTGCGCCTGGCGGAGCAGTTGCTGCGTCTGCTGAATCTGCTGCTGAAGCGTGCTCACCGTCGAAAGTGGCAAGCTGGCGAGGTTGCGCGCCTCGTTGATGAGGCTCGTCGCCTGCTGCTGGATTTGCTGGATCTGATTGTTGATCTGCTGGAGCGACCGCGCGGCCGTCAGCACGTTCTGCGCGTAGTTGGTCGGGTCATAGACGATGCCGCCGAACTGCGCGTAGGCCGGCATGGGCGCGATCATCGGCACGACGGCCGCGCTGGCGAGGACGCCGGCCAGGATGGCGCGGCGCAGGGGGAATCCGGTCATAGAGGTAGCTCCTGCTGAGGTTGGCGTTGGGGATCGGGGGGAAGAAGCTCGACAGCCCAGGCGCAGCCGCGATGGCGCAGCCATTCGGCCGCGAACCCGGCCTGGCCGTGGGTCTCGATGATGTCGGCGATGGCGAGCTGGTCGGTCTTCGACGACGCGGCGGCGAAGGTCAGCGCGACCTCACCCAGCCCCAGCTCGAACAGGCGATTGCCGCGCCTGCTTTGACAGTAATAATCTCGCTTGGGCGTCGCCCGGCTGAGGATTTCGATCTGGCGGGAATTGAGTCCGAACCGCTCGTAGATGGCCGCGATCTGCGGCTCGGCGGCGCGCTCGTTCGGCAGAAAGATGCGCGTCGGGCAGGATTCGATGATGGCCGGCGCGATGTCGCTGGTCTCGATGTCGGCGAGGCTTTGCGTGGCGAACACGACGCTCGCGTTCTTCTTACGCAGCGTCTTCAGCCACTCGCGGAGCTGCGCGGCGAAGTCCGGGCTGTCGAGGACAAGCCAGCCCTCGTCGATGATGATGAGCGTCGGCGAACCGTCCAGCCGCCCTTCGATCCGGTGGAACAGATAGGACAGCACCGCCGCGGCCGAGCCAGCGCCGACCAGGCCCTCGGTCTCGAAGGCTTGCATGTCGGCCTCGCCCAGCCGCTCGGCCTCGGCGTCGAGCAGCCGGCCCCACGGCCCGCCGATGCAATAGGGCGCGAGCGCCTGCTTGAGCTGCTGGCTCTGCAACAGGACCGCGAGCCCTGTCAGCGTCCGTTCTGCCGGCGGCGCGCTGGCGAGCGAGCCCAGCGCCGACCAGATATGCTCCTTGGCCTGGGGATCGACCGCGACGCCTTCGCTGGTGAGGATCGCCGCCAGCCATTCGGCCGCCCAAGCGCGTTCGGCCGGATCGTCGATATGGGCGAGCGGCTGCAACTGGACGCCGCCGTCGCTGTCGTCGGACAGCCCGCCGCCGAGATCCTGCCAATCCCCGCCACAGGCGATGGCGGCCGCACGGATCGAACCGCCGAAGTCGAACGCGAAGACCTGGGCGTTCTCGTAGCGGCGGAACTGCATCGCCATCAGCGCGAGCAGCACCGACTTGCCCGCGCCGGTCGGGCCGACGATCAACGTGTGCCCGACATCGCCGCCGTCGGGGTGAAGGGAAAACCGGAACGGGGTCGAGCCTTCGGTCCTGCCATAGAGCAAGGGGGGTTGTCCGAAGTGCTCGTCCCGTTCCGGCCCCGCCCATACTGCTGATAGGGGGATCAGGTGGGCGAGATTGATGGTGGAGATCGGCGGTTGCCGGACGTTGGCGTAGGTGTGGCCGGGAAGTGAGCCGAGCCACGCTTCGATGGCGTTCATCCCCTCGGGGATCACGGTGAAGTCGCGGCCCTGGATGACCTTCTCGACCAGCCGCAGCTTCTCGGCGGCGATGGCGGGATCACGGTCCCACACCGTCACCGTGGCGGTGACGTAGGCCATGCCGGCATAGTCGGCGCCGAGTTCTTGGAGCGCCGTATCGGCGTCGGCCGCCTTGTTCGAGGCGTCGCTGTCGAGCAGCGTGGACGCCTCGTTGGTCATGACTTCCTTGAGGATCGCCGCGACCGATTTGCGCTTTGCGAACCATTGTCGCCTGATCCTGGTCAGCAGCTTGGTCGCGTCGGTCTTGTCGAGCATCAGCGCGCGGGTGGACCAGCGATACTCGAAGGCGAGCCGGTTCAGCTCGTCGAGCAGGCCGGGGAACGTGACGCTCGGGAATCCCACGACCGTCAGCGTGCGGAGATGATGATCGCCCAGGCGCGGTTCGAGCCCGCCGGTGAGCGGTTCGTCGGCGAGCAGCGCGTCCAAGTGCATCGGGGTTTCCGGCACGCGGACGCGCTGGCGCCGGGTCGAGATCGTGCTGTGCAGGTAGGTCAGCGTCTCGGCGTCATCGAGCCAGCGGACCTCGGGCACGAAGCCCTCGACCAGATTGAGAACCCGGTCGCTGCGATCGGCGAAGCCCTTGAGCAGCTCCCACGGATCGACGCCGGTGGTCGAGCGGCCCTCGTAGAGCCAGCCCTCGGCGCGCGCGGCTTCCTCGGCCGGCGGCATCCACAGCAGCGTGAGATAATAGGCGCTCTCGAAGTGGGCGCCTTCCTCGCGGAACTGTTCGCGCCGCTCCATATCGACCAGCGCGGAGACCGGATCGGGGAACGCCGATTCCGGGTAGTCGAGCGCGGGCGTGCGCTGCGCCTCGACGAAGATCGCCCAGCCCGAGCCGAGACGCCGCAGCGCATTGTTGAGCCGCGCCGTGGTGGCGACCAGCTCGGCCGGCGTGGCGCTGTCGAGATCGGGGCCACGGAAACGGGCCGTGCGCTGAAAGCTGCCGTCCTTGTTGAGAATGATACCCTCACCGACCAGCGCGGCCCAGGGCAGGAAGTCGGCCAGGCGGGCGGCGCGACTCCGATATTCGCGCAGGCTCATCATGGCCGCATCCACGCCGGATAGCGGAGGTGCCGCCGGGCCACGTCCACGAACTGCGGGTCGCGGCGCGCGGCCCAAACCGAGAGCGCATGGCCGATGGCCCAAATCGCCAGCCCGGCGATCCAGAGGCGAAGGCCGAGGCCGATCGCGCCCGCCAGCGTGCCGTTGACGATGGCGAGCGAGCGCGGGGCGCCGCCGAGCAGGATCGGTTCGGTCAGCGCCCGATGGACCGGCGCGAAATAGCCGGCGATCGGCTCGACGGGATCGGCCGCGCCCGTCATGCGATCAGCACCCCGCCGCCGAACGAGAAGAACGACAAAAAGAAGCTCGACGCGGCGAAGGCGATCGACAGGCCGAAGACGATCTGGATCAGCCGGCGAAAGCCGCCCGACGTATCGCCGAACGCCAGGGTCAGGCCGGTGATAATGATGATTATGACCGCGATGATCTTCGCCACCGGCCCCTCGATGCTTTCGAGGATGGATTGCAGCGGCGCTTCCCACGGCATCGACGATCCGCCCGCGTAGGCGGGCGCCGAGATGGCGAGCGCGATGATGCTGGCGGTGGCGGCGAGCATGGCGCGGCGTGCGCCATGCCGAAGGGCATGAATCATGGTGCGTCTCCGAGGTTGGGGGGTGCGAGGGGGGTCAGGCGGTAATCGCCGGTCGCGGCGTCGATCCCCTCGACGCGAGCCAGCTCGGCGAGGCGGCGACCGTGCCCGTCGCGGACCAGCACGGCGATCAGATCGATGGTCTCGGCCAGCAGCGCGCGCGGGACCGTGACGACGGCTTCCTGGATGAGCTGCTCCATGCGGCGCAGCGCCCCGAGCGCGGTCCCCGCATGGATGGTGCCGATGCCGCCGGGATGGCCGGTGCCCCAGGCTTTGAGGAGGTCGAGCGCCTCGGCGCCGCGCACTTCGCCGATCGGAATGCGGTCGGGCCGCAGGCGCAGGCTGGACCGCACGAGATCGGACAGCGAGACGACGCCATCCTTCGTCCGCATGGCGACGAGGTTGGGCGCGGCGCATTGCAGCTCGCGCGTGTCTTCGATCAGGACGATCCGGTCGGTGGTCTTCGCCACCTCGGCCAGGAGCGCATTGACCAGCGTGGTCTTGCCGCTGCCGGTCCCGCCCGCGACGAGGATGTTGGCGCGGGTCTCGACGCCATCGCGCAGCGCCGCCGCCTCGGCCGCCGACATGATCCCGGCCGCCGCATAGTCGTCGAGCGTGAAGACGGCGACGGCGGGCTTGCGGATCGCGAAGGCCGGCGCGGCGACGACGGGCGGCAGCAGCCCCTCGAACCGCTCGCCGCCTTCCGGCAGCTCGGCCGAGACGCGCGGGGATTTCGCGTGAACCTCGACGCCGACATGGTGCGCGACCAGGCGGACGATGCGCTCGCCGTCCGCGGCGGCCAGCATCATGCCGGTGTCGCTGATGCCTTCGCCGAGCCGATCGACCCACAGCCGGCCGTCCGGGTTCAGCATCACCTCGATCACGGCGGCATCGTCGAGCCAGGCCGCGATCGACGGACCCAGCGCCGTGCGCAGCATCCGCGCGCCGCGTGACTTCGCTTCGGAACGGATCGGGTGGACGGTCAAGAAAAAGCCCCTGGTGAGGGCCGGGCGAACCGCCGCCCGGCGTCAGGGGCACATCAAGAGAGACAGAAAAGACCGCGCTTCAACAAGTAAATGCGGTCGTCGTAGTCTAGCGTAGAGAGACAAGAACTGGCGTAGTCAGCTCATTCTTCTTGGGACGGAAAGTCCTCGCCGATTTCTTGTCTGACCTTCGGACCTTTCGCGAGTCGGCGGCCCAGCGCATCCATGAAGGCGTCGTAGCGGTCGCCGCCCTGACGGCGCATCGCAGCCCGCTCGCTCTCGGGCGGCGGCGGGGTGTTCGACAGCCAGAAGCGCACGAACAGCGCGATCATCTCGACGCTGATCCCCGTGTCACGCTCCAGCCGGGTTATGCGCCGGTCCAGTTTGTCGAGCCGCTTGGCGATGGCGGCCTCGCGCTGCTCATCGGCGTCGGGCGACAGGAAAGATGCGATCGCCGCCTCGGCGATCAGCGAGCGCGACTTGTCCCTCCGATCGGCATAGGCGGCGAGCGCGCGCATCAGCTCGGGGTCGAGATAGACCGACAGCGGCGTCTTGGTGCTCATAGCTCGATGCCGTCGTCGGGATCGAGCGACGCCTGCCGGGCCACGCGCTGCATCTGGCGGCGCACCGTCGCCTGCCGCGCCGCGTCGCTATCGGGGTCGGGCTCGTCCAGCTCGAACTCATTGGCAGGCGCGGGCCTGGGCGTGGGCGCAATGTCGATATGGCGCTCCAGTGCCGGCTCGCGGCGCAGGTCGGCGTTCGCGGCGTCCTGCTCAGCATCTGCCTTCTTGGCGGCCTTTTTCTTCTTCGGCTTCTTGGGAGATTCATGCTCGATCGGCTCGGGCATCGGCGGCGCCTCGATCGGCGGCAGGCCGCTCCAGTCGTCGGGCCGCGGCGGGCCGCCTCCGACATTCATATCGGGCGGCGACATCACCCGCTGCGTGAACCGCCGGTCCTTGAAGTAGCGGGCCTTCTTCGCGCGGATCGGCGGGATGCCCGCGACCATAACGATCTCGTCGTCGGGCGGGAGCTGCATGATTTCGCCAGGGGTGAGGAGCTGGCGGGCGGTCTCGGAACGCGAGACCATCAAATGCCCGAGCCAGGGGCTCAACCTGTGCCCGGCGTAATTCTTCATCGCCCGCATCTCGGTCGCGGTGCCGAGCGCGTCCGAGATGCGCTTGGCGGTGCGCTCGTCGTTGGTCGCGAACGACACGCGCACATGGCAGTTGTCGAGGATCGCGTTGTTCGGTCCGTAAGCCTTCTCGATCTGATTGAGGCTCTGGGCGATGAGGAAGCTCTGGATGCCGTAGCCGGCCATGAACGCCAGCGCGCTCTCGAAGAAGTCGAGCCGCCCCAGCGCGGGAAACTCGTCGAGCATCAGGAGCAGCCGGTGGCGCGACTGCCGCGCCTTCAAGTCCTCGGTCAGCCGGCGGCCAATCTGGTTGAGGATGAGGCGAATGAGCGGCTTGGTGCGCGAGATGTCGGACGGTGGCACGACGAGGTAGAGCGTCACCGGCAGCTCGCCCTCGACCAGATCCTTTATGCGCCACTCGCAGGTGCGCGTGACCTGCGCGACGACGGGATCGCGATAGAGGCCGAGGAACGACATGGCGGTCGAGAGCACGCCCGATCGCTCGTTGGCCGATTTGTTGAGCAGCTCGCGCGCGGCCGAGGCGACGACGGGATGGACGCCCGCCTCGCCCAAATGCGGCGTCGTCATCATCGCCCATAGCGTGCTTTCGATCGGCCGGCGGGGATCGGACAGGAAGGCGGCGACACCCGCCAGCGTCTTGTCGGCCTCGGCGTAGAGGACATGGAGGATCGTGCCGACCAGCAAGGCATGGGAGGTCTTCTCCCAATGGTTGCGCTTCTCCAGCGAACCTTCCGGGTCCACCAGCACATCGGCGACGTTCTGCACGTCGCGCACTTCCCAGGCGCCCTTGCGGATTTCGAGTAGGGGGTTGTAGGCGGCCGACGCGCCATTGGTCGGATCGAACAGCAGCACCCGCGCGTGCCGGGCGCGAAAGCCGGCGGTGAGCTGCCAGTTCTCGCCTTTGATGTCATGCACGATCGCCGAGCCCGGCCAGGTGAGCAGCGTCGGCACGACCAGGCCGACGCCCTTGCCGCTCCGGGTCGGCGCGAAGCACAGCACATGCTCGGGGCCGTCGTGGCGCAGATAGTCGCGCCCGAGCCGGCCGAGCATGACGCCGCTGTCGCCCAGCAGCCCGGCGGCGCCGATCTCGCTGCGGGTGGCCCAGCGCGCCGAGCCATAGGTCTCGGCGTTCTTCAGCTCTCGCGCGCGCCACACCGACATGCCGATGGCGACGACGATCGCTGCGAACCCGCCCGATACGGCGATGAACGCGCCGGTCTCGAATATCTCCGGCGCGTAGGCGTCGAAGGAGAACCACCACCAGAAGAAGGCCGGCGGCGGATAGATCGGCCAGTCGCCGAGCATGAACCACGGCGCCCCAAGCTCGGGCTGATAGGCGAGCGCCGCGGCGGTCCATTGCGTCGCAGCCCACACGGCTGCGAGCACGATCAGGAAGACCGCGAAGACCTGACCCCAGAGGATTTTGGTTGCCGACATGGCATCGAAGTCGATGCGTGCCGTGCAGCAAATCAAGTCACTGTTATTATGGGGGAAAGTCTAGCGTAGAAAGACAGGGAGTAGCGTAGTTTGGCCTGTTATATTCTCAGGGCGATCGACGTTATTGGTCGGATATTCCCTCGATAGCCGGACCATCGCCCGAATCTCTGTGATCCGCCCTACAGACCCAGCCCCCGGCCGCGTCCGAACGACCAATCCACCCCGCCGCCCGCGCGCATGACGCCGGAGATGTGGTTGCCGATCTGGCGGTCGAGCGACGGAGACCAGGGCACGAGCTGGAAGCTCAACCCGTTGTCGATCATGGTGAAGCGCCCCGAGGCGAGCGTGACGCGCTGGCGCACCGTGCCCGCGACATACTCCCCGGCCTTGGACGGCGCGTGCGGCAGGCCGATCTCGGCCGACAAGTCCTTGGCGGTCGCGTCCAGCTCGCGGCGGCGGAGCGTGTCGAGCAGATTGCGCGCGAAGATGATCCGCTGGCCGTGCCGGCGCGCGAGCCCCTCGTCGGCGAGATGCTCGGCGCGCGCCTCCATCGCGGCGCGCACCTCGGTCCCGAAGCCGCCGCCGAGGTCATGGCCATCGCCCGACAGGTTGCGCCGGTCGAGCCAGGTCGCCCCCGGCGCCCGGACCTGCGCCTCAAGGTCCATGTCGGAGCGCACGGCGAGCGCCACCCGCTGCCGGCCCTTCCGGTCCTCGAAGCGGCGCAACTCGACGATCGCGCCGGGCCGGCAATCGCCGGTCGCCTCGATGTCGGGAAGCTGGACATGGTGGGTGCGACCGTCGATCCCGTCCACGATCGCATAAGCTTTGCCGGTCAGCTCGTCGTGCAGGCCGCGATCTACCAGCCTGCCCACAACGGGCTGGGTGGGATTGGCGTCGAGGACATAGCTGCCGGCGCCCCGGTCGATGCCGCGGTCGCTCATCGCCTTGTGCATCCGCTTGATGATGTCGTCGCGCTCGCCCAACTCGCGCAGCGCCGCCTGGGCGTCGCCGGCAATCGTCCACTGTCCGGGCGCGATCTCGCTGGCGAGGCCGAGCCGCTCCAGCTTGCGCAGCCGGCCCATTCGCAGCACATGGTCGCCGTCCGGCCGGACGCCAGGCTCCGGCGCCATGTCGATCATCCCATCGCGCTGCATGGTCCGCGACAGGTCGCGGTCGATCTCGGTCCAGCGCTCGGCTTCGACCTGCCGCTCCAGCGATTGCCGGATTTCGAGGTCGGTGCGCGGGCCGAGTTCCTGGGTGACGATCTCGCGCGCCTGCGCCCGCATCCCTTCGCGGATATAGTCGCGCGAGATGACGAGGTTCTGCCCGTCCTCGCCGACGCCGCGCACGATGATATGGACGTGCGGGTTGTCAGTGTTCCAATGCTCGACGGCCTGCCAGTCCAGGGGGGTGCCGAGATCCTTTTCCATGCGCGTCATCAGCTCGCGGGTGAAGCCCTTGAGGTCGCGCATCTGCTCGGCATCCTCGGGCGAGACGATAAACCGGAAATGATGCCGGTCGTCCTCGCAGCGCGCGGCGAACTCATTGCGGTCGAGACCGTCTGCCTCGGCGCCGAACAGCACACCCTTCTCGCCGTCGCGGGTCACGCCATCGCGTTGCAGGTAATTGAGGTGTGCCGCGAGGGAGGCCCGGCCGCCATGCCGGACCACGCGCGCCTTGACGATGACCTGGTGCGATCGGTGGCCGAGCCGGTGGGTCGCGCGGACGCTCGCCACCCGGCCCCGGCCGAAGGTCGAGCGGCCCGGCGCGACGATCTGGCCCCGCCGCGAGACATGCCCGCCGGCCCGCTGGGCGGCGGCGAGCGCCTGCACGATGATCGGGAGCGCTCGCTGGCTGCCGCGCGAGCGGATACGGCCAGGCCGGATACGGAAATCGTCGTCGCGGCTCATGGCGCGACAGGCCGCAATGTGCGGAAAACCCTTACGGCTGCTGGCGTTCGCCCAGCGCCGCACAGTGCGGGCAATCCGCACACATTGCGCAGCAATGCCCGAAAGCCTTGAGAATCAAGGCCACGACCGAGGCGCAAGGGCTCCGCACATTGCTGCCCTTTATCTTGCCCTCCAGCCTTCCCCTTCAAAAACAGAGCCTTGCACCCGTCCGGCGCTGCGAGAGGCTGCGAGGGAACACGCCATAGAGCGCAAGAGCTGCTCATGGCGGAGAACGCCCGGAAAGGGGGACGAACAGGCCGTTGGATGGCGCGGGCGCGTCGGCCAGCACAAGCTCGGCGTGGTCGGCGGACGGTCGCTCCGGCTGCGCATCGGATCCCGTCCGGTCGGCAGCCGGTTGCGCGGTCGAAAGCGCCCCCGGTCGCACCGCGAACAGCGCGGCACGACGCCATGCGAAGGGATCGGATGGCGGCGCGGCGGCAAGCTGACTGTCGCCCGAACTGCCGATGATCGCCGCCAGCTTTGCGAGATAGGCGAGCGTTTCGGTGGGCAGCGGGCGACCGCGCGACAGATATTCGTCGTAGCGGCCCGGCCCGGCATTGTAGGCCGCCAGCATCGCCGTCGCATTGCCATAGCGGTCGTGCATCGCCCGCAGATAGGCCGCGCCCGCCATGATGTTGTCGCGCACGTCATAGGGATCATTCCCCAGCCCGTGGCGTGCGCGGAGGCCCGCCCAGGTGCCGGGCATGATCTGCATCAGGCCCATCGCTCCGGCCGACGATATCGCGCGGGAGTCGCCGTTGCTCTCGACGCGCATGACAGCCCATATCCAGCGCTCGGGGATGCCGAAGTGCTGGGCTGCGTCGGCGACATGGACAGCATAGGGATGGCGCGCGGCCGATCGTTCGGCGGGCGCATACTGCGCCAGCGCGGCGACAGGCGCAGCGCCCGGCAAGAGCAGCAGCAGGACCGCGAGCATGGCGGGCGACCCGCCCCCGCTCCGCCGCCAGCCTGCCAGCGTGCTCGCTCCGGCAAAGGGTGCGCGCGATGCGCCGGCCGGGGGCCGCCCTTGACCTTCGCTGCGCGCGCCGGCCGGCCTGTGACCGAGCGGGACGGAGGGATGAGACGGCCTTTCCGCGAACAAAGGGATGATCGGGGACAGCACCGATCAACTCCGATCATCGCGCGGCTTGGGTCGCTTCCACGACAACCGGAACGTCCGGCCATCATCATCGGCGCGGAACAGCACCGGCCGGAACGGCGATCCAAATAGCGGGCTGTCGATCTCAAGCGCGATGTAGTCACCGGCGCGTTCGCCGACCCGTTTCCACGCGCCGCCGACTTCGGGGCCGTCCTCGTCGTCGAGGTGGACGCGGTAATCGGGCGCATTTTCGGCGTCGCTCGGATCGAGCGCGACAAGCACGATCGCTTCGTTGATGCCGAACAGCCGAACGCGGCCGGCATAGCCGTCGGCGGTGGATTCAAAGATGTTGGTTTGCATGGCCGATCTCCTTGGCTTTGGGGGTTGAAGGGGTTGGGGAGGGCGCGCGCAGCCAGAGCGACGTGGCGCGTCCGATGACGGCGGAGGCCGGCAGCGGGCCGAAGTAGCGACCGTCCAGACTGTCGGGATGGGCGGGATTGAGCAGCAGCAGCTCGCCCGGTTGCAGCGTGCGGCAACCTCGCCAGACCGGCAGCGGGCGGCCCCGCCCGTCACGCGCGCGGGCGCTGGCGACGAACTGGCCATCGACGCTCACCACAGCACCAATGCGGCACACGCGCTGTCCGGTCTTCGCGGCGACATGCTTCAGGAGCGGCACGCCCTCGGGCAAATAACCGCGCGCCGAAAGCCAGCGGGAAAGTCGCTCGGGCGGCGCGACAGCGACCAGATCGCCCAGTTTTGGATCGCGATCGGGATGGATGCGATAGAGCCCGATCGGCGCGCTGGCGCTGGCGTTCCAGATGACGCGCGGGAGCGGATCGGCGACGGCGATGGCGACGAAGGCCGTGGCGAAGGCGGACGCAGTGATAGCCGTCGCGATGGCATAGCGACGGCGCGTCATTCTTCGATCTCCCGGCGCTTGAGCCAGGCGTGATGGCGCTCGATCGTGTAGAGGCGCGGCTGCTGGCCGGCGGCGATGCGGTTGTGGACGTGCCGCCAATGGTCGGCAGCCGCATCGCAGGGATCGACGCCGGCCGCTTCCACCGCGTCGATCGCGGCGAGCACTTGGGCGACCTTCGGCCAGCTCTCGATATGGAGCAGGATGTCGCCGCCCGGTCGCACGAACGGCAAGGTCGTATAGGCTTCTCCCGTGCCGACCGCGCGCACCACGTCGATGCGCGAGCTGATCGTGCCGAAGTCGTTGGCGGCCCACCGAACGAAAGCAAAGATCGCGCCCGGGCGGAAACCCGCGACGCGCGTTCGGCGGGTCAGAATGCGATCCTCGGCGATCCGGCCGAACCGTATCCAGTGCTCCAGCTTCTTTTCGATCCAGGTCAATTCGACATGGGTGAGCCGGTCGCGGGCGGACGCAATGGGCGCACCGCCAGCGCGAGGGCCGCTGGGCCGATCGGGCATCACGATTGCTCTCCGGAGACGGTGCGGCTTTCAGGAGCGCGCGCGACCGAGCGCACGGCGCTGTCCACAGCCGCGCGCGGCGTTAGCAAGAATCCGAAGGATTCTTTTCTATTAGCATAGTTAGAAGGGGGCCGATTCTGCGCGGATTTCTGCGGGTTTTCGAGGGGTTCGCGTTCCCGATAGTCCGACTCCGGTGTTCCTGATCGTCCGAATCCGGCTGTTCCCGATAGTCCGAGTCTCATGGCCAGTTCTCCACAGGCGTGAGACCGACCCGGTGCATGGCGGCGTCGAACGGATCTGGTGCGATTGGAACGAAGTTGAGCCGGTCGCGGCCGAGCGCATGTTCAAGCCTCAGGACGTAACCGGGGAGCGACTGGCGGGCGACGATGGCGCGCAACTCGAACGCGAAGCGGCGGAGCGGCGAAAGCGCCCCGGATTTCAGATAGAGGTGCGGAACGTCGAAGCTCCAGCCACCTTCCTGCCGCCCGCCATGCTTGCGCACGATGCGGTAGAGCCAGCGCTCCAGCCCGCCGGTAAGCTCGAAATAGGCCCGGTCGATGGTCAGCACGAGCGCGCGATCGAGCACGCCGGCATAGAACCAGTCGGGCAGGATCAGTTCGATGCCGAGCGCACGGCCGTTACTGTCCGCCAGCTCGCGCCATTCGTTGATCCATGAGAAACGATGGCGCCGCCGCTGATGCTGCTGGCGGATCGAAGTGGCGACGGTCGTGGATTGCAGGCGGTCGAGCGCGGCTTTCAGGCGCTCGTAGCTCGCCTTGCCGGTGCCGCGCCGGGTGAAGGCTAGTATCTCGTGCGGCGTCGTCACCATGAGGCGCGAGGTCGGCCGCCCGGCGTCGCGCGCCTCGATGAGCTGGCTCGCCGCCCAGATCAGCACGTCGGCGTCCCAAATAGTCGCCATGCCGTGCTCGGGCACGGCCTCGACCGAGATCCATGTCGCGCCCACGCGGAAGTCGATGGGCGCGGTGCGGCGGGCCTTGGCGAGCGAGAAGAACGGCCAGGCCATCAAATCCTGCGCGTCGCGAGGCGCGAGGTCGCCGGGCACGGAACGGAACAGTTCAAGCTGCGTGCGCTCGGCGCTCGACCGGCCGGAAAGGGAGCGTGCGGTGGGCATCGGTGCTCAGCGGCGCACGCAATCGGTGGGCAGGCGCTTGGCGGGATGGACGACGCCGCTGCCCGGATCGGACGTGGACCGGCGGGTGCCGAGCGCGGCCCAGGCGTCGAGATCGTCGATCGCATAGACGATCCGACCGCCGAGCCTGCGGAACACGGGGCCGGTGCCGTAGCAGCGATGCTTTTCCAGCGTGCGGGCCGAGAGGCCGAGGTGGATCGCCGCGTCGGGCGTCTTGAGATAGCGTGGCGTTGTGGCGGCGACAAGCTCGGCCATGATGATCCTCCTGGTGACGGCCGGCCCCGAAAAAGGGGTCCGGCGGACAGGAGGGAATGATGGCGAAATGCCCCCTATGTGGAGAAGGGGACGCGGGCGACCGGGTCGCCAATGTCCCCCTCAGCCGCCCCGCAGCAACCGGATGTAACCGCCGTCGCGCAGCTCGACGGCTTCCTTGAGCCAGCGTCTGATGCACTTGCGTTCCGCGCTGTCCGTCCATTCGGTAGGCGTGTAGTGACGGACCTTGGGGTGGATCAGCGAGGCGGCCAGCTCTCGCTGGCTGGCGCCCGCGCGGCGACCGTCGAGCACTTGCAGCAGGGTGAGGAGATGTTCGCGCCGGAAGGGCGGCGGGCGTAGCGCCGGCGGGCCGGCCGCCATGCCGCTGAGGCGGCGGCACAGGCGCTCGGCCGATGCGAGGCGCGCGAAGGGGGCGGGTTCGATCGGCACCATCAAGGCCATCGCGTCGTGACGTGATCCGCACACGCACAGATGCTCATCGCCATCGGGATCGGCGAGGATGACATGCAGGACGTCGCCCATCCTGATCCGGGCGCGAATGTCGCCCAGCGCCGCCAAGTCGAGCGGGCCGGCGCCGATGCCGGCGACCGCGGGCGCGAGGATGATGCTCGCCGGCGAGAGGTCGGGGCGCGCGACCGCCAGCTTGCGGTCGAAGGCCGCGCCACGTTTCACGCGGCCGAGCGCGCGCTGGTATTCGGCGCGATAGCGGGTATTGCGGCCGAGATAGCCGATGGCGATGTCCGTATATTGCAGCGCGTCGTCCCCGGTCTCGTTCAGGGGCGCGCGCCAGTCCCTCTCAGGCGGCATCGTAACCCTCCCAAGCATGGCCCTCTGCGGGGCGCGTTGGAAGATGTTCTCACCGCCGCCGTTGCCGAGAAGCCCTGCCGGGCAGGCGGCCGCATAGCGGATTCAAGTCAGCATTTTGAAGGGATTATACGCACCGCTGCGCGTGTTCCGGGGCCGCTCTCAGTTCGGCGGCGGGCGCAGATAGTGGCGATAGCCGGTCGCGGTCATCCAGCGCGCGCGGGCGAGATGCGAGTCATAGACGGAGCGGGCGCGTTCCGGTTCGGCGGCAGGGTCGATCCCGAAGATGATGCGAACGGCTTCGCGCCAGTCGGCATTTTCGTCGGCCGCATCGAGCAGTCGCCAATAGGTCCGATGATGATGCTCATCATAGTCGGTGACATGGGGCGCGTCCGGGGCGCGATCCTCGAAAGCGGCTATTGCCATCGCCTCGTTCCGCTTTCAGCCATAGCCCCCTGCGCCTGCTGATTCATCGCCTATACACCATAATGGATCGAAGTAATCGCACCGTCTTTGCTATGGCCCTCTGATACTGCGCGAACAGTCGGACCCGCTCCGTTGCCGGCTACTTGCGCTGTTCGGGACTTGAATCGGTCACGAGCAACACGCCTCGGCCTCGATCCGAATCGAGGAAGACAATCCCCGCCGCCTCAAGCGCCTTCATCACCTGATGCCGGGTATTGTCGTTCACCGGCTTATAACTCTCCGATTCCAGCCGCTTCAGCGCGGTCAGAGCAATAATGGCCTTCTCGGCGAGCGTCTCCTGTGTCCAGCCAAGAAGTGCGCGAGCGGCCCGCACCTGGCGGGAAGTGATCATGCAAGATCACCTCCACAACCTTCGGGTCGTTCGCTACGGAAACGACTATTATAGTCGTCTTGGGGGAATTGGAATATCCTGATCGCGAGCTGGGTGAATACCCGGCGAGCGCGCCCTTTGAGCGGCCGCGCAGACCATCGGGATGCGCGGCCGCCGCCGATCCGGGGAGCGGGTCGGCGGCGTCGTGTGGGCGATGGGAAGCGAAGCCGCAGAGCCGGGCGGTCCAGCCCTGCGGCTCGAAACGGTCAACCCGTTTTTAGGCGCTGCATCCCTTCGGCTAGCGTCCAGAGCGCGCGATTGAGTGTCACATTCTGGTCGATGCCATTGATGGCGCGAGTCTGGCTGCGGCGGATACGGCCCTCAGCGTTACGCTTGCGGCCATGCAACCCGCCCCGAATGACGTTCTCCTGAATCACGTTGAACGTGCTCCACAGGCTGTTGCCTACATCCTCGCGGCGGCGCGGCTCGATGATCTGCTCGGGGCGAAGCGGGCTTTCATCGTCGCCATAGCGGGCGACAAGGCTTACCTCGCCAAGCAAGCGCTGTTCGTCTCGCGAAAGCTGCACACCCTTCATGGTCTCGCTGGCGTCGATCAGTCGCGGAAAGTCTTCCGCCACGGTATAAACGCCCTCGATAATGTCGTCCTGAATGTTGCCCTTGTGCGGCACGCGGACCTCCTCGAACCGCTCGCCCGCAATCATGCTGTTGGTGCAGACGAAGCGCAGCATCCCAGCGAACATCTGATAGGCGCTGGTCCCGTCATGGCTGTTAACGATGATGACTTCCGCCGCCTCCGGCTTGCCGATACCGTCATCCCGGCGCAAGCGCAGCATATGCTTGGCGTGGCCGTGGCGGCTGCCGTCGCGCGGGACCGACTGCACGGCGAAGAACGGGAACCATCCTTCGCGGCGCAGCCCCTCCACGATGTCGATGGTGGGGACATAGACATAGCGCTCGGAACGGCTGTCGTGCGCCTCGCGGGCGAAGATGGATGGCACGTGGCGATACAGCGCCTCGTTGTCGAGCGGTTCACGTCCGCTGATCTGGTGGGCGTTGCGGCCGAACCGGGTAGCGAGATGATGGATGCTCATGAGTCTGTCCTTCCTTGGGTCTGGGTTTCGCGCAGCGAAGCGCCGCGCTGAAACCCTGCCCGGCGGCGAGCCAGGGGTAGCAAAGGGCAAGGGCGGCCGGGGCGGAGGGGGATCACCCGGCCTGCACAAGCGAAGCGCGGAAGGCTGGGGATACCGCCCCGGACGGTTCCACTTCCCTTGCCCGGCGCGAGGGCAACGCCCTTAGCAACCGCGCGGCGCCAGCCGCGCTGCGACCAGCGCGACGATCAAGGATGCTTGATCGGCCCATCTGGATTAGAGATACCTGCGAGCAACTCGCAAATAGTGCCCCGCCCATAATCGGGCGCGGATCAAGAACCGAAGACCTGGAAGGACAATAATGAACAACAGCGACCTGGCCGAACAACTGGCTGCCGCCCACGGCGTCACCAAGACCGATGCGAAGAAGCTCGTCGATGCGGTGTTCGCCGCGATCGGTGACGCAGCCGCCAAGGGCGAGGAAGTCTCACTCAACGGCTTCGGCAAGTTCAAGGTGAAGGCCAGCCCAGCGCGCGACGGCCGCAATCCATCGACCGGCGAGACGATCAAGATCAAGGCGTCGAAGAAGCTGGTGTTCACGCCCGCCAAAGCGGTCAAGGACAAGCTCAACGGCTGAGTTTATGGGGGATGGCGCTTCGCCCGGCTCGCCGGGTGGAGCTCCAGTTCGCGGCGCTCAATAGAGATTGTCGCGATAGTCCTTGTCCAAGCCCTTCTTGAGCAGGCCGGTCACGCCGGGGACGGAAAGAGTCGCGCGCGCCAGACTGGCGCCGATGCCACCCGCCTTGTTGAGCTTGATATGCTCGACAAACAGCTCGGCGGGGTCGATGTCGGTTTCCGTGTGAACCGGCCAGAGGCCCGCGCGGGCCAGCGCCGGGCTTTCGCGCAGGTCGAGCGTCTCGATCTCCACGCCGATCGCCAGCAGCGGAGTCTTGTCCTTGACGGTGAAGCGCTCGCGCGCCGTCGCGTCAGTAGTAAGACGGGCTTGCCCCCGCACGACGGCGATCCGGTTCGCGCCGGGGATCAGCAGCGCCAGCGCGATATTCGGCTGCTCGACGACGTTGCGGAAGCTATCCACGCGGCGGTTGCCGGGCCGGTCGGCGAACCACAGCACGTCCCCATCGAGCTGCGCCATGCAACCGGCCGGATCGCCCTTTGGGCTGAGATCGGCGCGGCCTTCCGCGCCGATCGTCGCCAGCGCCAGGAAACGGCTTGCGGCAACGAAGGCGGCAGAATCGTCAGGAGCGTGGGCCGGCTGCGCCGCCCATAGTTCGGACCGGATCAGCGCCTTGGCGCAATGACCGTAGCATTCGTCCACGGCGACACGGACATGATCGGCGTCGATGCCGGCGACCCGGCCGTTGACGCGCAGCGTCTCGCCGATGCCGGAGAGGAGGAACAGCGCGCCGAACGCCGCGCCCGGCTGCGCGAGAGCGGGATCGTCGAGCAGCGCCAGCGGAACGCGCAATTCCTGGGCATCGCCGCTGGCGAAGCCCGGCGCGCTGCCGGCCAGTGTGATGCCGACGCCCGATCCATCGCCGAAGCCGGCGAACATCAATTGCGATGCGGAGATCCAGCGCAGCGCGCCGACATCGAGATGGTCGATCACCTTGAGGTGCATCGGCGGCGGAGTCCTGCCGATCACGCTTTCCAGCTCGGCGACGGTGGTGATCGCCGCGCCGCTCATTGCAGTGTCCGCACGGGCTGGCCGAGCGTGAGCGCCAGCATGATCCGTGTCGAGCAGAGCGCGCAGTCGAGCGCGTTCGCCGCGTTCTGAGGGCAGTCGAGGCAGCGCGGGCTGGATCCATCGACCAGGCCGAGCAGCAGATGCTCGTCGTCGGACAGGCCCGGTCCTTCGCCGACGATCATCGGCCGGCCGAGCGCCGTTTCATAGAAGAGGCATAGGCTGTCGAGCACCGGCGCGAGCATGGTGCAGTCATGGGCGTCGAGCGTGTGCGCCAAGCGGGGCTGCACCGACGCTCCACTGTCCCGCGCATTCCGCCAGCACCGCGCCGCATCAACCAGCATCGCCGGAACGGCGATCGCATCCTGTGTGGGCGGCGAAAAATGGCGGGTCACGTGTCGATCCTTCCTAGACTTGGCCCCTTTCGCTTTTGCGAATGATTCTTAACTAGCCTGACGCCGTGTCATCGGCAAGTGCGAATGACCGTCTGATCGAGGAAGGCGCCCCGCCGAAAGGCGGGGCGCGTCGTCCGGTCAGCGCGACCAGATGAGGGCGTATTGGCCGGCGGTGTCGGTTTCGGACAGCGTGGCGTAGACGGGAGCCGGGAAGCTCGGATCGTCCAGCTTGACCGAGGTGTATTCGCGGCCTTCGCGGCTGGTCTTCTTCCAGGCAGCGCCGATATCCATGTCGGCGGTGCTGACGCGGAAGTCGGGGGACTTTTCGCCGTCCTTCTCGACCGGACGGAAGATGACCTTGGTGTTGAGAGTGAGCGTCTTGATGACGCCGGTGAACTCGCCCTTGCTGTTGGCGGTGAAGGTGCCGATCGTAGCCATGTCGTAATCTCCGTTCTTTCGGGCCACGCCCTTCGCGGCCTCGATGGTGATCGGCAGGCCGGGGGCGATTGGCCGCGCACCGCAAAGCGGCCGCAGCGTGAGCGGAGGATGGCGGCGGCCCGTTATTTTGGTTCGCGATGCAAAGCGCGGCACGCGCGGCGGAAAATAGCGGGCCATAGCCGTTGCGAAGACAATCGAGGCGAAGCCGTCGCTCGGTCAGATCACGCCATTGAGAGGCCGCCGGGGCGCTCGGCTCCGAGGGATGAGATTTCCGCTATGCCTGCCGTTTGTGTCGGCAACCCCGCCAGCAGCCTTGCGCGATGTTCATTCTACGTTCCAAGGTGCGGCTGCTTCAGCCACATGGGGACGTGAGGATTCGGGGGAAGGACGTGACGAAATTGTTTTCGCAGGATCAGCTCGAAGCCATAGCCGGTGCGCTTGGCGATACGGAAACCGGGCTGAAAGGAACCGAGATCGCGATGCTGATCGCGACCTGTCAAATGGCCGATCCCGGCGAGATGACCAAGCGGCACCGCATCTACAACGCCTTCGCCGAAAGCCAGAACGCGCGGCAGGACCGCACCCGCATCCTCGGCTTCATCCGCCATGCGATGCGTCCTGCGCGATACAGCCGCGAGCCGCATCGCTACGAGCCGATGCGTGCCAGTCTCAACCAGGCACTCGCCTTCGCCGGCCTTGTGGTCAGCGAGGCCGGGAAGATCGAAGCGGTCGAACAGGCGACGACGCTGCCGGAAGCGCAGCGCCGGGCGAAGGAACTGCGCACCGATCTGGAGACGCGCGGCGTCCATGCCGACGTGCTGCGCTTCTGCCGGGCCGAACTGCTGGCCGACGACTATTTCCATGCGGTCCAGGAAGCGGTGAAAAGCATCGCCGACAAGATGCGCGTGCGGACTGGCCTCACCGATGACGGGGGGACGCTGGTAGACCGCGTGCTCGGCGGCGAGCCGCCGATGCTGGCGATCAATCCGCGAAGCACGGTCAGCGAGCGCAGCGAGCAGAGCGGCTTCGCCAATCTCGTCAAAGGCGTCTTCGGCATGTTCCGCAACCCAACTGCCCACGAGGCGCGCATCCACTGGCCGATGACCAAGACCGACGCCGAGGATCTGCTGACGCTCGTATCGCTGATCCATCGCAGGCTCGATACCTCTATGATGCCACCGCGTACCTGATCCCTTCAGGGTGGCGGCGGATTGGCAACGTAATCGTCGAGCGCAGCCACGATCCGGTCGAGTAACCCGGCAAATTTCGAGAAATCGATCGTGTCCTTCTGCGGCTGCACAACCTTCTCGGCGAACCTGGCTTTGCCGTATTTCCCGGCCTCTCCGTGCTTCTTGTTGGGGTCGAACACCTTACCATCAATGACGGTTTTCAAAAGCGCGGGATCGAACAAGTCCTCAATGCAACTTATGCCTTGCGCACCGATTTCCGGTGTTTTGATAAGATAAAGATTGGGTGCGAGCCGATAGAATGGGTCCGTGGAGGTCCGAGCTATATGCGCGGCGCCGAGGCCCTTGGCGGCACCAAAAATCTCTTTCGCTCCGTCGTCATTGTCGATGAGCACGATGATGGGGTTGGGCAGCGGGCGATGTCGGTAACGCTTGAGGGCGTCAGGGTAGCGGCGGATAAAGTGGAAAAGATCGCCTGCGCCATTCCCGAGCTGCAACACGTCATGGATCGTGCTGGAGAACTTCATGAACTTGAGTGCGGGTTTAAACTTGCCTTTGTCCATCGCGCCCAGCCTGGGATGGTAGGCAGTGAGCTTCTCCATCGCCGCACGCAGATAGACGGTATCCGTCTTTCCCTCCGGGATGATGAGGGGCTTGGGCGCCACAACGAAGTTTCGGTAGAACAGAAACCGGATGTAGAGCTTACGGGTCGCCGTGGCCGTCGCGTCCTTCTTTTTGTCAGCGGAAGGTCGCGTATCGACCTGATCGCGCACATGATAGACGTGGCCGAGCATCCCTTGCAGCGGCGCGAGGGATGTTGCCGGCTCCGGCACATCGGGATCGCCTTCTTTGCCGCCCGCCAGCGCCGCAGGGACCATCCGATAGTAGGTTCCGCTGTTGAACAGCGACCAGCACATGGCCCGCACCGTGCGGTAGTATTCGGGACGGACGTTCGGCTTCTCGTTGACGAGCAAGCCGGTGGCGACCTGTCGTGACCCGCGATATTGCATCCTAGTCTTGGTAGGATTTACCTCAAACCCGGCCTTTTCGATCTCCTTCAGGAGCGCGGCGCCGAGTGTCCAGTCATGCTCCGAGCCTGCGACCGGGGCGGCGATGTCAGGAGGGAATGCCTTGGCGTTCGTGGAAAAGGTGATGTCGTCGGCATAGCGTGAGTAGGTGCATTTCTGCGCCTTGGCGAAGCGCACGAGCCGGATGTCCAGTAGATGCCCGACGACATTTGAAATGACCGGGGAACAGGGACTTCCTTGGGGAAGGACATGATCGTGGCAGGCGATCTGTGCGATCAAAGTCGCGATTTTCGGATCGAGGGCGAACCGTTTGTCCTTAATGAACATACCGCGCACGCGGCCGAAATTGATCGACGGGAAGAAATCCTTGATGTCGAGATTCAGCACGTAGCGCCGCCGTTTGTGGACCGCGGCGTTCGTTACGATGGACAGATGTTTGGCGAAGCCGTGGGAGAGCTGCCGGCGCGGTGAACCCACCTTGTCGATGTCGGCGAGCGCCAGGTAGAGGACATTGGCTAGACGCCGTTGCAGCAGCTTCAGCTTGGGCGTCGGGGCAAGAATCGCCCTCGGCGTGCCGTCGCGCTTCGGGATCGTGAACGCGGTATATTTCTGCGCGTCTGGGAGGTGATAGAGCAGGTAGGCAAGCGCGGCGGGCTTATATCCCAGGATCGCAGCTAGATCGTCGAGCGACTTTGCCGCTTGTAGTTTCGCCAGACTCGACACCCCACCCCCCTAACAGGCGGCTTACAGGCACTCCTATGCGTACGATCAGATCGTCCGCTCAGCGGAAATGCTGCAATAAGGGTAGATGGAAGCATCACTGCCTAACATCGGTGTCTTATATCGCGATGCGCGATAACAACTCTGCCTGTAAGCCTGCGGCTGTTGTTGTCCAAAGCACTTACAATTTCAAGTGTAAGTGGCGAGCCGGGCAAGCCCCGGCGAGCTGCAGACTCAAACGACAAAGCGGCCGCGCCCGATTGGGGCGCGGCCGCGATTTTTTGGGGCCGATTGCGAAAGGCTGTGCGGATCAGCGCTGCGCTTCGCGCCAGCGCCGGGCCGCCGCCGCGCTGAACAGGGGGCGGTCTACACAGGCGCGATGCTCGACCACGAAGGCGGCGCAACCGTGCAGGACATAATCGTGGGTGACGATCTGATCGTCGGAAAAGTCGTTGATCGGCTTGCCGCAGCGGATGCAGCACAACGTGCCCGGCTGGTTGTTGCGGCGGGCGATGACGCGGAACAGGCGGCGCATGACGGCCTCCTTGCAGCAAGAGCGCCGCCCCGAAGGCCGGCGCGAAGGTGCGGGTGAAGCCGGGACCGCTGACGCGGCCCCGGCCCGATGCCGCTATTCGGCGGCGACGGCGTAGGCGGCTTCGCCATCCTCAGCCTGCGCTTCGGGAGCCTCCGCCTCGGACGGTTCCACGGTCCCCGTATCCTCGTCCTCGACCGACGCGGGCTGCTCGGTCTCCGGCTCGGGCGTCCGCAGGATCGAGGGCAGCCATCCGGTCCCGGCCAGAAGCTGCTCGGCGGCTTGCGCCATGTCCGGCTTCTTCATGTCGGCGATACGGCGGGCGGCATCCTCGGACACGCCTTCAGTGACGGCCTCGACGATATGACCCTTGGTGACGCGGCCGAGGTAGCTCTCCACGGTCGGCGTCCAGTCCTTCGCCACGTCCAGCGCCAGCGCGGTCGCCAGCCTGTCCGCCGTTTGTAGCGACAGGGGCTTGCGATCCCACGGCAGGCGCAGCGCGTTGACGGTGCGGGCCGCGCAATGCGCCAGCAGCAGGGTCCGCTTCTCGCAGTCCAGCGCCACGATGAAGCCCCACAGGTCCGCCACGTCACGCGGCATCCGTTCGGCCCATGCCTCGTGTTGCTCGCTCGCCCGTGCCGCCAAGGGGGTGTCCTCGATCCCGTCCGCATGACTGCCAAGCGGCGTCACGGTCGGACGAACCTCAAGGCAACCGGCCTCGGCGTAGCTGTAGAACAGTTGCGCCGTGAGCGTATGGGTCAAGGCGACCAACGCCATATCGGGTTGCTCGGCCAGCGCCACGCGGAGCGCCAAGGTCCGATGGGCGGACAGGTCGCACGTGAGGCTGTCGGAAATCGGCTTGCCCGGTTCCTCGTCCTCCACGTCCTCGGCTTCGGGCTCATCCTCGGCCTGCTCGTCCTCCACGCCCTCCGGGTCGATCCCTTCGCCGTCGACCTCATCCTCGGGCTGCGGGAAGGCCAGCGCCTCGTCCTCGGCCCGAATGAAGCCGCGCTCGATCCTGACCGCGCCGTCATGGTGCAGCACCACGAACGCGCCGCCGTAGGCGATCACGTTGGCGTCATAGGCATGGCGCTTCTCGGAAATGGCGTCGATCTCGTCGGAAATCGCCTCCAGCTTCTCGGCTACGTCCTCGGGCATTTCGTCGTAGGACGAATAGCCTTCGGCAAGCGCGTCATGCTCTGCGGACAGGGTGTCCAACCGCGCCTCGTCCTCATCGGACAGCGAAACGGATTGCGGATAGAAGCGCCGCATCCCGTGGGCGTGGGGGTAGTCGATATGCGCCTCGGCCCATTTCCAGCCTTCGGCCTGCACCGTCGCGGCAACCTCGCGCAGCTTCTCGACCGCAAGCATGTCGAGCAAGCCCGCATCCTCGAAGAAGCCGCCCCGGTCCTCGCTGAACAGGTCGCGGATGATATTGCCGCCCGCCTCGACATAGGCGTCGGCCCCGACGAACACCGCGCGTCGGTCGGTCGCCGGAACATTGCTCGCGGTCATGTCACGCCGGATGATCCACGGCTCGCGATTGTGATGCAGGCCCTCGAACACCTGCTCCTGCCGGGCATGGTCCTCGGTGATGGCGAAGGCCATAAGCTGGTCCAGCGTAAGGCCGTCCTCGCGATAGACCTGCAACAGCTTCGGACTGACAGCGCCCAAGCGAAGCCGCTGCTTCACCACGGAGGCCGACACGCCGAACCGCGCCCCGATCTCTTCCGCGCCCCAACCCTTGTCGTTGGAAAGCTCGGCGAACCGCTCGAACTGGTCGGCGGGGTGCATGGGGGTGCGGGTGACATTTTCGTCAAGGCTTACCTCGGCGGGATCATTCGCCGTATCCAGCCAGCACCGGACAGGTTCGGATTTCTTGCATTGTTTGCGCTTGGCGCGCAGCAGCATCGCCAGCCTGCGGCCCTCGCCAGCGGTGACGAGATAGTAGCTGGTCGGCGTCCCGTCCTCCTTGGTTTCCGGCTCCACGACAAGGTTCTGGATCAGCCCCTTATGCTGGATCGAAGCGGCCAGCGCCTCGATAGCGGCTTCCCCATGCGGCACCTTGCGCGCGTTGCGCGGGGACTTCTTGAGCTTGGCGAGCGGCACGAAAATCTCGACGCCAGACACAGGCTCGGCGGCTGCGGTTTGGGTAACAGCGTTCATTGTCTTCACCCCACATTCCCCAAGTAAATCGCTGATTTTGCTGTCAGGATCTCAATATTTCCGATATAAATCATGGTGTTGATGGCCGTGAGGGGCGCGTTTGATGGATCACCCAGAGGGTGCGGGTTCGAAGCGGGCAGATCGGGTCGAGTTCGACCGCCGGGTGCATGTGGAGTTCCGAGGTGCGCAGCTCAGTTCCGACGGCGGCCTGCTGGTGATGCGCGAGCTGGATGACGCGCTCGGGCTGTCCGATCTGGCGGCAAAAGCATTGCGCGACACCCGGCGCGGCAAGAACACGGTCCACCGGCTTGACGGGTTGTTCCGGCAATCGGTGTTCGGGCGACTGGCCGGATACGAGGATGTGAACGACGCCGACCGCCTGGCCCTCGATCCGGTGATGCGCCAGGTCGTGGGTGGAAGGGCTGTCGATGCGCAAGCGGCCTCGGCCTCGCAGATGGGACGGTTCGAGACCGAGACACTGGCACAGCCCGAGAACCGTGCCGCGCTGGCCGACCTGAATGGCCAATGGATCGACCGGTTCCATGACCGTAACGGGCTGAAGTACATCGTTCTGGACATGGACAGTTCGGTCAGCCCCACCCATGGCGATCAGGAGGGCGCGGCCTGGAACGGGCATTTCGACTGCACCTGCTATCACCCGAACTTTTTGTTCAACCAGTTCGGCATGCTGGAGCGCTGCGCCTTGCGCCATGGCAACGTCCACAGCGCCGATGGCTGGCGGGACGTTCTCGACCCCGTCATCGCCCGCTACGCGGAGCGCGACCTTTGCGGCCGGTTCTTCCGGGCTGACGCCGCCTACGCGATCCCCGCGATCTATGAGCGGCTGGAAGAAGCCCGATTCTTCTACGCCATCCGGCTGCCTGCGAACAACGTCCTGCGCGAGAAGATCGCGCATCGGCTGACGCGCCCTGTCGGGCGACCTTCGCTGACCAAGGTCAAGCGCTTCTACGAAGACTTCGAGTATCAGGCGGCATCCTGGGACAAGGAACGCCGGGTGATCGCCAAGATCGAATGGCATCCGGGCGAACTGTTCCCGCGTGTCGGCTTCATCGTCACCAACCTGCCGATGGAGCCCGACTGGGTGGTGCGGTTCTATAACCAGCGCGGCACCGCCGAGCAGCACATCAAGGAAGGTAAATATGCCTTCCACTGGACGCGGCTGTCATGCCGGAAGTTCCGCGACAATGAGGTGCGACTGCAACTGCATGCGCTGGCCTACAACCTGGCCATCTTCTTGCGCTGCATCGAGTTGCCCGAGACGATGGCCGACTGGTCGTTGACCAGCCTGCAACTGAAGCTGATCAAGATCGGGGCACGTGTCGTCCGCCATGCCCGCGCCATCACCTTCCAGCTGGCCGAGGTGGCCGTCACCGGTCCGATGGTCCGCGCCATCCTCGCCGCCATCCGCCGATTGCGAGCGCCTCCGCTATGCGCATGACCGCCATCCACGCCCAAACTGAACGAAAACGGCAGGATGGGTCTGTCCGCTGCGCTGAAAAACACCGCCACCAGGGCACAACACGGCGGCTTCGCGGGCCGATCTGCCCTGTCTCAGCGCCTTGCGCGCCCGACGACGCCGCTCGGGACGGAAAATGATTGTCCTGCGGTCGGATTCAGGCGAAACTCACGTCAGACGGCATGCCACTTGGGGAATGTATGCTGAATGTCGATCCGACCCAGGGAGGATAATTGTGGTTTCGTTCTACGACCGTCATGTCATGCCGCGGCTGATCGGCTGCGCCTGTGCGAGCAAACCGGTGATGCGGCAGCGCGCGAAAGTGGTGCCGCGCGCGCGTGGCCGCGTGCTGGAACTGGGCATCGGCGGTGGGCTGAACCTGACCTTCTACGATCCCGCCGCGGTGAGCGAGGTGGTGGGCGTCGATCCTTCGGCCGAACTGCGTGCGCGGGCCGAAGCGGCGCCGCGCGCCGAGGGACTGACGGTGCGGGTGCTCGACGGCGCGGCCGAGGCGCTGCCGTTCGGGGACGATTCCTTCGACACCGTCGTCACGACCTTTACCTTGTGCTCGGTCGACGATGCCGGCGCGGCGCTGCACGAGGCGAAGCGGGTGCTGCGGCCGGACGGGCGGCTGATCTTCTGCGAACATGGGCTGGCGCCGGACGCTGCGGTGACGCGGTGGCAGCAGCGGATCGAGCCGTTGTGGAAGCGTCTCGCCGGGGGATGCCATCTGACGCGGCCGCCCGCGGCCATGCTGCGCGCCGCCGGGTTCCGGGTCGACCGCCTCGACAGCATGTACCTGCCCAGGACACCGCGATCGCTGGGGTGGAACGAATGGGGTGAAGCGCGGCACGGGTGACGGATGGCGAGATAGACCCGCTAGTCACCGCCGCCACTCCGCATTAAGTCCCCGCGCATGACCTCGACCAACGACATTCGCCGCAGCTTCCTCGATTACTTCGGCGGCAACGGCCATGCGATCGTGCCCAGCGCGCCGCTGGTGCCGCAGAACGACCCGACGCTGATGTTCGTCAACGCGGGCATGGTGCCGTTCAAGAACGTATTCACCGGGCTGGAGACACGGCCCTATTCCACCGCGGTGAGCGCGCAGAAATGCGTGCGGGCGGGCGGCAAGCACAACGACCTCGACAATGTCGGCTATACCGCGCGGCACCATACCTTCTTCGAGATGCTGGGGAATTTCAGCTCAGGAGCCGCCACTACAACATGTTCACCCTGATCGCGATCGGGGTGGGGGCGGCGTTCCTCTACAGCATAGTGGCGACGGTCGCTCCGGGCATGTTCCCGGCGACCTTCCGCGAGCATGGCGGGATGGTGCCGGTCTATTACGAGGCGGCCGGTGTCGTGGTCGCACTGGTGCTGCTTGGCCAGGTGCTCGAGCTGCGCGCGCGCGCAGCGACCGGCCGCGCGATCCGCGCGCTGCTGAACCTCGCGCCCAAGACGGCGCGGCGCATCGGCGTCGATGGCGACGAGCAGGAGATCCGCCTGAGCGACGTCGCCAAGGGCGACCGGTTGCGCGTGCGCCCGGGAGAAGCGGTGCCGGTGGATGGCACCGTCGTCGACGGCCGCTCGTCGGTCGACGAATCGATGTTCACTCCTTCAAAAGCACACGCACCCCG
>NZ_LSKG01000130.1:0-89019 GCF_001557005.1 Sphingomonas sp. CCH15-F11
CAACCCTCCTTAAATCACAACCTCAAATCTGTGCCATTGGTGCTGACGGGGGACAAGGCGGCCACTCCGCCATAGTGCTTGATGAATTCCTCAAACAGTCGGGGTTCATCGGCATGCTGCGAGACCACCGCTCTAAGTTCGTCAAGGAGCCTCTCGAGAACTGCTACGATCATCGCATCGCGGTCAGAGAAGTTCCGATAGAGCGCTCCGCGGCCAACACCGGCACGTTGTGCGATCTGCTCTAACGCGACATAACCTTTGTTACCGGACTAGCGGCTTTCTATTTCGTGACGGCCATTTACCTGCCCTTGGACGTGAACCGCAGTCGCTCAGCTTAGGTCCGGCGATTCAAAGCTATTGTCCGATGATCCTACGCCACTTTCGGCCCACCGGCCGGCGATCAAACGTCAAAATCGCGGAGAGCCGATCGATGTGCGGCTATCTTACGCAACGACAACAGCCTCAGCGGCACAGCCCCAGAAGTCTGTCCGATAATCTTTCTTATCGGACAGACTTGAGCTCGCCGGGCAGGGGTGGCAAACCACCTTGGACAGTCCATCGAATCGCGGCACCGATCTTGCAATACCCAAGCCCCGACGAACTCGAGCCCGAGCCCGTCACGCTGCCGGCGCTGGCGCCGGACGCGGCGATGCTTGCCGTGCTCCACGAGGATCTCGAACGCGCGGCCGCCTACAAGAAGGCCGCGCGTGCCGCCTCGACCCATCGCGCCTATGATTCAGACTGGATCATCTACACCGACTGGTGCCGCGCCCGCGGCCTCGTAGCGATGCCGGCACATCCGGAACAGATAGCCGCGTTCGTCGCCAACCAGGCCGCGTCCGGTCTTAAGCCAAGCACTATCGAGCGGCGCGTCGCGGCAATCGGTCACCATCACCGCACAAGCAACTATCCAGCGCCCACCGCGCACCCCGAAGCCGGAGGCCTGCGCGAGGCGCTTGCCGGCATCCGCAACGAAATACGGGCGAAGAAAACCCGCAAGGAGCCCGCAGACGCGGCCGCGCTCCGCAACATGCTGGCACAGATCAAGGGCGACGGCTTGCGCGCCCGTCGCGATCGTGCCGCGCTCGCGATCGGCATGGCCGCCGCGCTGCGCCGTTCGGAGCTGGTGGCACTGACACTCGAAAGCGTCGGTATCCTCGAGCACGGGATCGAACTGTATCTGGGCGCCACAAAAACCGACCAGGCCGGCGAAGGCGCGACGATCGCCATTCCCGAAGGCACCCGGCTGCGCCCGAAGGCGCTGCTGCTGGACTGGATCGGCGCCGTGCGCGTGCTGGAGGCCGGCATCATCCGCACGCCCGCGCAAGAAGCGGCGGTCCCGCTGTTCCGCCGCCTCACCCGAAGCGACCAGCTCACCGCCGAGCCGATGTCCGACAAGGCAGTCGCGCGCTTGGTCAAGCGCTATGCCGCCGCCGCCGGCTACGATGCCGCCAGATTCTCCGGTCACTCGTTGCGCGCTGGGTTCCTGACCGAAGCGGCCAGTCAGGGCGCGACGATCTTCAAGATGCAGGAGGTCAGCCGCCACAAGACGGTGCAGGTGCTCTCGGACTATGTCCGCTCGGCCGAGCGGTTCCGCGACCATGCCGGCGAGCGGTTTCTCTGACCTAGAACGCCGCCGCTCGCGACGGCCGCCCTCATGATCAGGCAGTGACGCTGCGACTGATCTAGCGCAGGGTGCGGCAGCCGCCCCGTCCTTACCGTCACGTAGCCTTGGCGGCGAGTGCGGCCATCCGGATCGCGCCCAACGCTGAAAGGAAATCGGAAAATTGTCCCTGGAGCGCGCTGCTCCCATGCCGGGACTTCGCGACAAGGGCCTGATTCATGCAGCTCATCCCCGTCATCCTTTCCGGCGGCGCAGGGACGAGACTTTGGCCACTCTCCACCGAGCAGACACCGAAGCAGTTCCTTCCACTGGCAGGCGAGGAAAGCCTCCTGCAGCAGACGGCCTTGCGTGCCAGGAGTATCGCGCAAGCTAGCTCCCCCGTCGTCGTCGCCAGTCAGAACCATGAGCGGCAGATCCTCGGAGAGCTCGAAGCAGTGGGATGCCCACCCTCCCGACTGCTCCTCGAACCGATCGGGCGCAACACCGCCGCCGCCCTTGCCATGGCGGCGCTCGAAAGCACGGACGAGAGCGCCTTGTTGCTGGTCATGCCGAGCGATCATGTGATCAGGGACGTAGAGTCCTTCGACGAGGCCGTGCACCGGGCTCTTCCTCTGGCCCGGGACGGCTGGCTGGTGACGTTCGGCATCACTCCAGACCGCCCCGCGACCGGTTATGGCTATATTCACATGGGAGAGCCGCTCTCCGGCGAAATTAACCGGGTGAATCGCTTTGTTGAGAAGCCGGAGGCGGCACGCGCGGAACGCATGCTTGCCGATGGCGGATATGTTTGGAACGCAGGCATCTTCCTGCTCCGCTCGGACCGCCTGATCGAGGAACTCTCGGTTCACGCGCCCGGGCTTCTCCAATCGGTCCGCAAGGCTTTGGCGAACGCCCATCGCGAGGGCATTCGAGTGATTCCCGATAGAGCCGCCTTCGCGTCCGTAGAGTCGAAATCGATCGACTATGCCGTGATGGAGCACGCCGCGCGCATGGCGGTGGTTCCCGTCGACGTGGGATGGTCGGATATCGGGAGCTGGGATGCGCTTCATGAGATCGAGGCCCAAGACGACAGCGGAAATGCGCTGCACGGCGATGTTCTAGCGCTGGAAAGCCATGGATGCCTGATCCGGACGAGCGGGCCCCGCGTTGCCGCGCTAGGCGTGTCCGATCTCGTCATCGTTGCCACAGATGACGTCGTGCTGGTGATCCCGCGGGAGCGTGCTCAGGAGGTGCGCCGACTGGTTCAACGGGCCGGCCAAGCGACGCCTCCGCCACCGCGACGACCGCAGCGAACCGCCACCCTGTCGATCGCCACGCCCGCCGCCTCCTGAGCAGGAAATGGGATCGGCTACACGAAACTCGAAGACGCCCGGAATGGAGAGTAAGATGAACGGCAATGCTCTGACGCCGCCGGTTCGCCACATCGCGCTGATCGGCAATTTCCCTCCTCGACGCTGCGGCATCGCGACTTTCACCGCCGATCTGCACGAAGCGCTGCGCCAGATATCGCCCGACGCCGGTCTCTCCACTGTCGCGATGAACGATCCTGGGACCCGGCACCGCTACCCGGAGGAAGTAGGTTACGAGATCGCGCAGGACGATCCCGACGCCTACCTGGCGGCCGCGGACCACCTCAATGCGCTCAATCCGGACGTCATCTGCGTTCAGCATGAATTCGGCATCTTTGGTGGGAAGGCAGGCGGCTACTTGCTGCCGATGCTCGAGAGACTTCGGGCGCCGGTCGTCACGACGCTTCACACGGTGCTGACGCAGCCCGACCCGGATCAACGACGGGTGATGCGCGCTCTCGCCGAGCGGTCATCCCGCCTGGTCGTCATGACCGAGATGGGCCGAACGATCCTTACCCGTGATATGGAGGTGGCGGCCGGCAAGATCGCCGTGATCCCGCATGGCATCCCCGATCTGCCCTTCCTGGACCCGGCCTTCCACAAGCACCGCTTCGGGCTCGACGGCCATCGCGTCATCCTGACCTTCGGCCTGCTTTCCCCGAACAAGGGCATCGAGGTGATGATCGAAGCGCTTCATCGCCTCGTGAAGGACCATCCAGATCTCGTATACATCGTCCTCGGCGCGACGCACCCTCATCTGGCGGCGCGCGAGGGCGAACGCTACCGCGACGAGCTGGCAAGTCGCGTCCGCCGCCTCGGTCTCGAGAGCCATGTGCGCTTCGTGAACGAGTATGTCGACGCGCCGACCTTGCAGGCGTGGCTCTCGGCCTGCGACATCTATGTGACGCCCTATCTCTCCGAGGCGCAGATCACGAGCGGAACGCTCGCCTACGCTGTCGGCTTGGGCAAGGCGGTGATCTCTACCCCCTATTGGCACGCGCAGGAGTTGCTCGCCGGGCGTCGCGGTCAGCTCGTCCCCTTCGGTTCGCCCGAGGCGCTCGCCGCATCCGTGGGCGCCGTTCTGTCCGACAGGAACCTTCGCGACGAGATGCGGCGCAACGCTTATCAAGCCGGCCGTGACATGATCTGGCCGGTGGTGGCAGAGCGCTATACGACGCTTTTCCAGTGGGCGCGCATCGAGGTCTTTGGAAAGCCGGGCGTCGTACAGCTTCACGCCTCCAAGTCGAAGCCGCCGAAGCCAAGCCTTAGCGCCGTGGCGCGGATGAGCGATGGGTGCGGTATGCTGCAGCACAGCCGGTCCACCGTCCCGGATCGGCGCCATGGCTATTGCCTCGATGATAACGCCCGCGCGCTGATGCTCGCCACGCAGTTCGAAGCAGAGCGAATCGAGGCCAAGCGTGCGCTCGCCCTGGCGCCTACCTACGCTTCGTTCGTCGACCTTGCCTGGAACGAGCAGTCACAGCGCTTTCGCAACTTCATGGGTTTCGACCGGAGCTGGCTCGAACAGGAAGGTTCACAGGACAGCTTCGGCCGCGCCGTCTGGGCGATCGGCCGTACGGCCGAGCTCACCCGCAATCACGGTCTCAAGCTCTGGGCGACGGCGCTTGCAGACAAGGTGATCCCGGCAAGCGCATTCCTCACCAGCCCCCGCGCCCGCGCCTTCGCCATTCTCGGCCTAGCAGCGCATCTCAGCGTCTACCCGGGCCACCGACCGGCAAGGCTTCAGCTTGAATCGTTCGCCGGGGAGCTGCACGACCTGCTTCGTACAGTAAGGCGGGACGCCTGGACGTGGTTCGAGCCGGTCCTTGCCTATGACAATGCCCGCCTGCCGGAAGCACTGCTGCTGGCGAGTACCGTCCTCGGCTGCACGGACATGCGACAGGACGCCCTGGAGGCGCTGGACTGGCTCCGGCGCCAGCAGACCGCTCCGGAAGGCCATTTCCGGCCGGTCGGCACCCAAAGCTTCGGCGCGGCCTTTCAACCGCCGCGTGCCTTCGATCAGCAGCCGCTCGAGGCCTGGGCGACGATCGATGCCTGCACGCTCGCATTCGCGCAGGACGGCGATCGCCGATGGCGGGACCATGCCGAAGCCGCGTTTGCCTGGTATCTCGGCGCAAACGACCTCGGCGTGCGGATCGCGAGCCCCGATGGCGGTTGCTACGATGGCCTGCAGGTGGATCGGGTGAACCTCAACCAAGGCGCGGAATCCATCCTCGCCTACCAGTTTGCAGCCCTGGCGATCGCGCGCTTGCGCAACAAGGCGGCCGTGTCGGACACAAGCGAGGAGCGCCCGGTGGCCGCGTCCGGAGGCAAGGCATGCCGCTGATCCAATCCAGCCTGCACCTCCTTCCGAACCCTTCCAGGGTGGTCGTTCGGCCCTTGCAGATCGCTTCGGAGCCGCGGGACCTCAACCCTGTCGATAATGAGCGGATGCGCCGGATCATCGCTGCCGTGCGGGCGATGGACGGCCGCACGACCCAAGCGGAGCTTGCCCTCGTGCTCGCGGATTTCGAGAGCCGGCACCGTGAGATTCGCAAGGTTTTCGAAGAGCGTTACGATCAGGTCGCGAGTGACATGGGTCTCACCGGATCGTTAGACCGTTCGCAGCGTCAGCTTATCGGCGCCTATTTTTGCCATGAATATTCGTTCGGTGCCGCGGCGGTCATGAACCCGAGCATCGTACCTCATCCTGACCAGACGGGGCTCCCGCATGGGGCATTGCGCTTCATCCTGTCCCTGCGCGCCGTCGGCGAAGGGCACATCTCGTCGGTGACGTTCCGCCAAGGCATCGTCCTCTCAGACGGCTCGCTCGAACTCGAGCCGGAACCGGATCTTGCGGTCGCCGCCAAAGCCGAGAGCCACGACGATGGCAGAGTCGTCTTTCGCCGTCATGACTGCAGCAACCGTCTCGACGAGATGGTGCTGTTTCCATTCACGCCCGCGCAGCGCAACGGCTTGGAGGACCTACGCCTCGTACGATTCGAGCAGAATGATGGCGGCCATACCTATTACGGCACCTATACTGCCTACAGCGGCAAGGCGATCTCCTCGGAAATCCTCCAGACCCGCGATTTCGAGACGTTCGAGCTTCGCCCGCTCCAGGGCAGCGCCGCACGCAACAAAGGCATGGCGCTCTTCCCGCGTAGTTTCGACGGAGACTATTTGATGATCGGCAGGCAGGATGGCGAAAGCCTTTATCTGCTGCGCTCCTCCGATCTCCATCGCTGGGAGCATGGCGAACTTCTTGCCCGCCCCGAATTTGCCTGGGAGCTCATTCAGATCGGCAACTGCGGATCACCAATTGAGCTGGAAGAAGGGTGGCTGGTGCTCACCCACGGCGTCGGCGCCATGCGCAAATATTCCATCGGGGCGCTGCTGCTCGATCGGGATGACCCCAGCCGCGTCATCGGCCGAACAGCAGTGCCGCTCCTCTCGCCCTCGGATGAAGCACGCGAAGGCTATGTCCCCAACGTCGTCTACACCTGCGGTGCGTTGGCGCACGCCGGCCGCCTGATCATGCCGTATGGCGTGGCGGACAGCTCCGTGAGCTTCGCGTCGATTGACCTGGCGGAATTGCTGGCGATGCTGTCGCCGCCAGCTGCCGCCCGGTCCCCACTCGCCCACGATGTGGAGCCGATCCGGGACCGAACGGACGCGTGATCCTTCCTTCACTCTGACGGCGCAGCGGACGTTAGTCGCGCACCAGCAGGCACTTGCCTAGTGCAGCGTCGTGTCGGTCTCGACGTCCGCCTCCGCGATGACATACTCGTCCCCCTCCCCCGCGAAGAACATCGTGACGCGTTCTTCCTCGTTTTCTGGAGGCGGCCGGTCAGGGAAACGTTCAGGCCAGGTGCCGTTTACGTAGGACAAAAGCGTGGACCAGGCGATTGCATGATTCGGATGCGTCGACAGGAAGACCTTTCCGAGGTGCTCGATCATCAGGACGACAACGGACATACGCCTACTCCGCCACCTTGACTCGCGAGAACATCTGCAAAGACGAGGTCGCGGAGAGAGGATCAGACCATCAACGGCTTCCGGCTGGGTTGGAAGTGCGAATGCCTGACAAAATCCGTTCCACTTCGAAGAGATCGCCCGACGTCTCGACACCAGGTCCGCAGAGACGAATGATCATTCGCCCCTCGACTACCTTGCTTCCAATTCGAGGTGCGGATCCGAGGCCAAAATGAACGCCTGGCTTATCGAGCACATGCTGATAGAGCCGCCAATAGCGGCGCCATTCAGCCGCGCTTCCGCTCGTCGAAATGGTCATATGACCGGATCGGAGCGGCACATACGACACATCGCGGCTTAACTGTGCGCGTTCGATCGCAAAGCAGCGCGCCCCACGGCCCGCAGCGACTTGCGCCGCTTTCCTCAGCAACCCCGTTCGCACCGACCGGTCAGGCCAGCGTGTCGGGGCGAGGATTGCGATTTCATAGCTCGGCTGATCGCCGCTCCCGACCTCGTGGACTTCGAAAGTCGGGAGCTGGGGCCCGCTTTTTGCAGACGCCGAGTCGACATGCGCGGCCGAGACAAGGGCGAGCACGCCGCACCACCAGTTCCCCCTTGTGGACCGGACCGAGCGTCGCAGCAGCCGGCCAAAGCATTGCCGTGTTCCGGAGGCGTCAGCGGCGGAGGCGAACCGTACCATCGGATCCGCCGCCCCGCTCAGCTCGCCCTTGCAATCACGACGCGCGCGGGCCTCACAAGCCGGCCAGCAACCCTGTATCCGGGCTGGAGGGTCTCGAGGACCAGGCCGTCACCTGTCTCGTCATCAGATCGCGATGAAATCGCATCATGGATGTTGGGGTCGAACGCCTCGCCCGTGCCGGGGCATATTCGCTCGACGCCCACCTTGATCAGCGCATCGAGAAACGCGCGACTGGTCGCCCGGAGCCCGTTTAGCAGGGCATCGACACTCGGCTGCGTTCTTTCCTCGGTTCGGCCGGCCGCCTCGATGGCGAGATCGAGGCTGTCCAGAGCGGGAACGATTTTCGAGACCAGGTCTGCAATCCCGCTCTCGCGCCCCTCGGCACGCGCGCGATCGGCGCGCTTCCTGGCATTCTCGGCATCGGCCAGGGCACGCAGGAGCCGCTCCCGCATCTCGTCGGCTTCCGACGCGGCCGCCTGCTTGGACTCGGGCTTCTCCACCACCTGCTCCTGCGGCGCTGGAGACTGTCCTCCTTCAGCGATGTCGTCCTGGTTCATTTGCCCGAGCCTTCATTCATCCGTGCAAGCGGCAGGCGCCACTTCACCAAACTGTGATCAGCGGAACGGACCGGATCACTTCTTCGCGTCGTCCGCCTCCTCGAACTCGGCGTCCACAATCCCGTCGTCAGCCGACGATGTGCTGCCCGGTTCCGCGCGCTGGGCGCTGGCGACCTTCTGGGTCGCAGACTGCAGATCCTCGCCGCGCGCGCGGATGTCCTCGATCTGGTCGCCCTGCATGGCCGTCTTCAGGTTCGAAACCGCGTCTTCGACGGCTTGCCGATCCGCGGCCGCAACGCGATCCCCTGCATCCGCAAGCGTCTTTTCGGAGAGGAAGATCAAAGCGTCGGACTGGTTCTTCGCTTCCGCCAGTTCGCGCCGCTTCCTGTCCTCGCTGGCATGCTCTTCGGCGTCCCTGACCGCACGCTTGATGTCCTCTTCGCTCAGCCCGCCCGAAGACTGGATGGTGATCTTCTGCTCGCGCCCGGTCCCTTTGTCTGTCGCGGAAACGTTCACGATGCCGTTTGCATCGATATCGAACGTCACCTCGATCTGCGGCACGCCTCGGGGCGCGGGTGCGATGTTCTCGAGATTGAACTGGCCGAGGAGCTTGTTGTCCTCGGCCATTTCCCGCTCGCCCTGGAAGACCCTGATGGTCACAGCGGGCTGGTTGTCCTCCGCCGTCGAGAAGGTCTGGCTCTTCTTGGTGGGTATCGTCGTGTTCCGGTCGATGAGCTTGGTCATCACGCCGCCGAGCGTCTCGATTCCCAACGACAATGGCGTGACGTCGAGGAGCAGCACGTCCTCGACCTGGCCCTTCAGCACGCCGGCCTGGATCGCCGCGCCGAGTGCCACGACCTCGTCAGGGTTGACGCCCTGGTGCGGCTCGCGCCCGAAGATGGTCTTCACCGCCTCGACGACCTTCGGCATGCGGGTCATCCCGCCGACCAGCACGACTTCGTCGAGCTGGTCGGCCTTGAGCCCTGCATCCTCCAGCGCCGCCTTGCACGGCCCCACGGTGCGGGAGATGAGGTCATCGACCAGCGCCTCGAGCTTGGCGCGCGTGAGGCTGATGTCGAGATGCTTCGGACCGGATTGGTCCGCGGTAATGAAGGGCAGGTTGACACTCGTCTGCGATGCCGAGCTGAGCTCGATCTTCGCCTTCTCGGCCGCCTCTTTCAGGCGCTGGAGCGCGAGCCGGTCCTGGCGCAGATCGATCCCTTGCTCCTTGCGGAACTCGTCCGCGAGAAAGTCGATGATCCGCTTGTCGAAATCCTCGCCGCCGAGAAAGGTGTCGCCGTTGGTCGACTTCACTTCGAACACGCCATCGCCGAGTTCGAGAATGGATACGTCGAACGTGCCGCCGCCAAGATCATAGACCGCGATCGTGCCTGCCTTCTTCTTTTCCAGCCCATAGGCAAGGGCGGCAGCCGTTGGCTCATTGATGATGCGCAGAACCTCGAGACCGGCGATGGTCCCTGCATCCTTGGTCGCCTGCCGCTGGGCGTCGTTGAAATAGGCCGGAACGGTGATGACGGCTTCGGTGACCGGCTCGCCCAGATATTTCTCGGCAGTCTCCTTCATCTTGCGCAGGATGTGCGCGGAGATCTCGCTGGGGCTCGACTTCTTCCCGTTCACCTCGACCCAGGCGTCACCATTGGTGCCGGGAACGATCTTGTAGGGCACCATGCCCTTGTCCTTCTGGACGATGGGGTCATCGTAGCGGCGTCCGATCAGGCGCTTGATCGCGAAGAGGGTCTGCTCCGGATTGGTAATGGCCTGACGCTTCGCGGCGGCTCCGACCAGCACCTCGCCATCAGGGCGGAAGGCCACCATGGATGGGGTGGTCCGGGCACCTTCGGCATTCTCGATGACCTTGGGCTCCTTGCCCTCCATCACCGCGACGCAGGAATTGGTGGTGCCGAGATCGATGCCGATTGCTTTCGCCATGCCAGCCTCCGAATGAGAAAATCGAACATCGACGATGGAGAGTATCGCGCTCGTGAGTCCTGACCTGGATCAGTTGTCGCGCAAGGCCGCCTCAGACACCCATGGAGGCACGCGGATTCTCGTCATGACGCTGGGCCCAGGTGCGGGCGAACTCCTCAAGCTCGGCGTCTCCGGAAGGCAGATGCACCATCAGGCGGACCAACTGATTGCCGCGTGAACCGTCCCGCCGGTGGAACCCCTTGCCCTTGATCCGAAGCGTGCGGCCCGAGCTCGATCCCTTCGGGATCGTCAGCAAAACCGGCCCGTCAACGGTCGGGACCCGCACCTTGGCGCCAAGCACGGCTTCGTCCCAGCGCACCGGCAGGTCTAGCAATACATCGTCGCCTTCGCGCGCAAAGAATCGGTGCGGCTGAATTTCGAGGATGACGATCGCATCGCCAGCGCCTCCGGGACCATCCTCACCCTGCCCGCGAAGACGCAGCTGGGTGCCGGACTCGAACCCTGCCGGCAGCTTCAGGTCGAGAGCCTTCCCACCCCCCAGGTCGATATGCTGCGGTCGAAGAGCCGCGGCATCCTCGAAGCTGACATTCAACCGATACGCGACGTCCGCTCCGCGAGCGCGATACGACGCGTGCCGGCGCGCTCCACCTGCGGTGGCCCCGCGGCCGAACAAGTCGCCGAAGATGCTGGCGAAGTCGGCCTCGTCTCCGCTGAATTCGAAGGTTGTCGCGCCGCCATCGGCGCCCGCCCGGAAGCCGCCGCGCCGGGCGAAAGGACCGGCGCCATCGAAATCGGAGAAGCCGAAGGGAGCCTTTGGATTGCCGTCCTCGTCGATCTCGCCGCGATCGTAGCGCGCTCGTTTGTCCTTGTCGGTGAGCAGGTCATAGGCCGCGGTCACGGCAGCGAAGCGTTCCGCCGCCCCCGGCTTATCCGCGTTACGGTCGGGATGATACTCCTTGGCGAGCTTGCGATATGCCTTCTTGATCGTGGCATCGTCGGCATCGCGCGGGACGTTCAGGGTTTGGTATGGATCCGCCATTCTATTCAGTCCCTGTCCCGGCCCCTCATCGCCTGCGATCGCCCTGCGCTGCAGATGAGATGGCAAATCGTTCCGTCAGAATCTTCCGTTCGTCCCGAGCCCCCGCGACTGCCATCGGAGCTAGACCGACCCACCATCGTCTGGCGGGCTCAACGGCCTAGCCACAGCGTCAGAGCATGAAGAATGCTCTTCGTCTCCTGCACGTCGCGAACGGCGACTGCATCGACTCCGACGGTGACGGCTGGATAGTCGTTGCCACCCGGGAAAATCGAATCGCCGAGGAAAACCATGTCTTTCAAAGGAACGCCGCTCTCCGCGGCGAGCTTGCGAAGCCCGAAACCCTTGTCGATTCCTGCCCGGGTGATGTCTATCGAGGTGGTGCCTCCGATATTGACCGACCATTCTGTCAGGGTCCGCCTCAACATCTCCTGGAGCTGTAGCCGCTTGCGCCGATCCGGATCCCAGGCCTCCTTGGCCTCGAGCGGCGCCTTCTGCCCAATCCCTGAATAGGTGATCTGCGTGCCGCGGTCCTCGATCCGGGGCCCCCATGCGGGATCGCGATCGAGCCCGGCAGCCTTGATCGCCCGGTCCAGCTCCTTGAGTATGTGGGCCTTCTCGGCCGGCGTGATTGCCTCCGAATAGGCTTGGCGCCACTCTCCGGCGAACCGGAAGAGCTTCGCTCCTGCCGTCGGCAGGATCCACAGCCGTCCCAGCTCGGCACCCGGCGGCAGCCGATCGACGACCTGCTTCTTGAACTGAGGCCAGTCGCCCCCGGAAATCACCGCCACCTGCGCGAAGGACAAGAGCGTGGCAAGCAGCCCGGCTACCTCGTCATCGAGCGGGGCCTTGCTCTCGGCCAACGTGCCATCGAGATCGAACGCCATCAGCTGCTTCACGCTGCCACCGTCCGAAGTGCGTCGACATCGCGCTCGCCTCGTGCGGTCATCGGGTTCGGCTCACCACATAGGCTGTTCCGTCAGCGCGGACGATGATGAGGTGATATGACTTGTCCTCGCACTGCGCGCGCCAGACCGGCCCGTCCTTCTCGTCGGGCAGCCGCTCGGCTTGAATGACGTTCTGGCACGGAAGGCCGGCATCTCGGATCGCACGGAAAAGCACAGCCTTCCGCGATGCCTCGTTGAGGTTGATCACCGCCTGCTGATAATTGTTTATCCCGTCGCTCGTGGCGGTCTGGGCGGCGGCAGGCTGTTCGGCCTTCTGCGTTCCGCATCCAGCGAGTGCGACGCACAAGGCGGTCGCGGCGAGGAACCGGCGCATCGATCGTTCTCCCCTGCTCAATGGGCCAGCAGCAGCGGCTTCGGGGACCGCAGCAACATCTCGCGCGTGACCCCACCGAGGATACGTTCGCGAATGCGCGAATGCCCATAGGCGCCGAGAACCGCGAAGCTCGACCGCGAGTCGATGATGACGTTCAGCAGTTCCTCTCCCACGCTGAGCTCACCGCGGGGCACCGAGAGCAACTCCGATTGGATGCCATGATGCGAGAGATAGGCGGCGGCGCCGGCGGCGGGAAACTCGGGAGCGTCGTCCCCGATCGTCACGATCTGGACGCGCGCCGCCCGGCTCAGGAGCGGAACCGCGAAACGCAGCGCCTGCGCGGCCTCGAACGAAGCGTTCCATGCGACGAGTGCAGTGCCCTCGAGATCAAGCGTTCCGTTGTCATAAGGCACCGAGAGGATCGGAGCGCGCGAATGGACTGCGACATCGCCGACGAGGTCGAGTTCGGCGTCCCAGCCTCCTTTGTCGCTTTCGAGATGACTGAGGATGATCACGTCGCTCAGCCGCGATTGATCGAGAAGCACCGTCCCAGGAGAACCAGCTCCGCGTACCCAGTCGAAGGTCACACCCTCGTCGCGCAGTCTGGCCTCCACGGCCGCGCGCGTGGCATCCTGTCGTTTCTCGTGCTCCGTGAAGAGCTTCACCGATGGGTAAACCCCGCCGAAGGGGTCGGCCATTGCGTAGGCCGACAGCGGCGCAGCCTGCGTGCCCGTCAGATGAAGGTCGAATGCCCGGGCAAGCTGGACTGCCGCGTCAAGCCGCGCGTCTCCGCCCCTGTCCTCGGCCACGTGGAGCAATCCTGTTTTCATCTACCGATCCTTTCGATTGCGTGGTCGGCCGAAAGGCAATGGCCGCAGCAGCAGAATGGTAAGCAGCGGAAGGATCGCGGACGCTGACATAGGTCAGACGCGGTGCCCGCCGATCGCTGCCGCCCGTCGGAGCGTGGACTGCGGAGGTCAGCTCACTCGTCGAGGAGTGCGCGGAGCATCCAGGCCGCCTTTTCGTGAACCGCCACGCGTTGCGTCGCGAGATCAGCGGTCGCCTGGTCGCCCGCTTCATCGGCCACAGGAAAGAGGCTGCGAGCCGATCGGGCAGTCGCCTCGTGACCCTCGGCCAGGATCCTGATCATGGCCTCGGCCTTCGGGGGCGTCTCGGGCGCATCGGCAAGAGAGCTGAGCCCGGCGAACTGCGCATAGGACCCCGGCGCCGGCTCACCAAGAGAGCGTATCCTCTCCGCAATCGGATCAACGGCGTTCCACAATTCGGTGTATTGCGCCATGAACATCGCATGCAGGCTGTTGAACATCGGCCCCGAGACGTTCCAGTGAAAGTTATGGGTCGTCAGATAGAGGGTGTAGGTGTCCGCCAACAAGCGGGCCAAGCCGCCGGTAACCTCTTTCCTCTTTGCCTCATCGATTCCGATATTCATGGCCATTCGAATTGTCCTGCAAATGGCGCCGCCTCCGCGGTCACTATTCCGCCGATGCGGTCGCAGCTCCTATGCCATCCTCAGCCACGTGCGCGGCTCCTGAGGTCGCGCCAACTTTAGCCCGCGAAGCGCGCGGCAAACTGACCCAGATCAGACGTGCACGCCAATGTCGCTGCTCGGCCAACGCATACCCTTTGATGTCCCCGATTTCGGCTGACGTGGGTCAGCGCGCGGGCTCGACTCGCAGAATAGGTGAACCGCGGCGGAGTACCAACTGGGGCTTGGATGCCCGTAGCAGACAGGAGGATCCGAGATGGTTTCACTTTTCCGCACTGACGCCACGATCAAGAAGGACGTGGAGAGCGAGATCCAATACGATCCGTCGATCCAGCATGAAGACACGATCGCCGTCGCCGTGAAGGACGGCATCGTGACGCTGAGCGGCGTCACCAAGAGCTACATGGACTCGTATTATGCCGAGAAGGCGGCGAAGCGGGTTTCGGGGGTGAAGGCCGTCGCCAACGAGATTCAGGTCAAGCTCTCGACCGAGCGCCTCGATCCCGAGATTGCCGAGGAGGCGGTCAAGTCGCTGAAGCGCGAGCTGCCCAGCAGCGCCGACAAGATCAAGATCGTCGTCAAGAGCGGCTGGCTCACGCTCGAGGGCCACGTGGAATGGAACTTCCAGAAGGAATGGGCAGAACGCGCCGTACGATCGATCGCCGGCGTGAAGGGCGTTACCAACACGATCACGGTCCAGCCCAGGGTCAACCCAGGCGACGTCAAGAAGAAGATCGAGGATGCGCTCGTCCGCAGCGCGCAGGTTGACGCGCAGCGCGTCCAGGTCGAGGTCGACGGCAGCAAGATCACGCTCAAGGGCACCGTGAGGACCTGGGCGGAGCGCCAGGAAGCCGAGCGGTCGGCCTGGTCTGCGCCCGGCGTGTCGAGCGTCGACAATCAGATCAGGATCCTGCCCTGATGCAACCGGCGGGGATGGCTTTGGCTATCCCCGCCTTCGCCGGCTGCGCAGCATCGACCTGCACGAACCCATCGCCGACCGGCGTAACCTTCCCGACGGATTTGAGCGAGGACCCGTCAGGTCGGCGGGAAGGTCGCGTCGATGATCGTCCCGCTTGGCAACTGGCAGCGGCCTTGGCCACCGCCAGCCATGCCTGCGCCGGGCCGCATCAGCCGGAAATGGCACCGCATCTGCCCGTCCGGCCCGCCTAGGTTGGCCAGGACTCTTCCGCTATAATGGGTGAGCGTGCTCTGGGTGGGACCCCAATAGGCCCAGCCGCGCCATCTCCACCGGTTGCCCCACCCGGTCCACAGCGGGCCGAGCTCTTCAATGGTTGTCTCGCTCGTGATCTGGAAGAACGGGCCTGCATAGGTCGCGCCGGTGCTCAGGTTAGCGGTCATCGTGCCCGATCGGGCACCGCTCGATTTCCATACGAACGTCGCTGTCGTCGACCCGCCCCTCGAAACGCCGATACCGGACCCCGTGGTGGTGCACCCGGCTATGCCAAGAAGCATTGCGGGCAGGAGAGCAGCCCTGATTGCCTTCATCTTCACCTCAACCTCTTGCTCTATGCGTTCGATCGTCGCCCCTTCATCGGTGGTCGCCGCGCTCCATGGGGCTACCGACCTCCTGCGGCCGAGCCACGTCGAGCGGCGATCTTGGGTTAGTCGCAAGGGCGATCCGGGCTCTGATCTATCTCAGCCCGCCACCGGGCGACCGGGCTAGGTTGAGTCGGCGACATCAGAGCGGTTCGTCGCGCCATTCCTCGCGAAGACGGACCACGTTGCCAGCAAGGAGCCCTCAACTTGGATAGAAACGCAGGCACACTGGCCCCCCAGCCAAGTCGACTGGAACAGCTCAGCACCGACTTCGCGGCGCTGGCGCCCAAGCTTCCGGACGGCCCGGAAAAGCAGGCTCTATCGCTGCTCCACGGCATGATTCAGGAATTGTGGCGCTCCGCCGGCTCGGCCCGCCCTGCCTTCGAGGCACCGGCCGGCGCGACTCTGGATGATCTGAAAAGCCTCCACGAGCATGCGCCTGCGATGGAGGGAGATGCGATCAATTCTCCTCTCAGCGTGGGAGCGAAAGCGCCAGAGTTCGCCCTGCTGGACGCTAGCGGCCGGGAAGTCACCCTCTCATCCTATGCGGGACGGGCGATCGTCCTCGTCTTCTATCCGCTCGACTGGAGCCCGGGCTGCAGCAAGCAGTTGGACCTTTATCAGCAGGAATGGAGCGAGTTCGAGAAGCGCGACGTGGAGATCGTCGGGATATCCGTAGATAGCCTTTACAGCCACGGCGCCTGGGCCGCCGCCCGCGGACTCTCGATGCCTCTCCTCGCGGATTTCAATCCCAAGGGAGAAGTCGCGCGCCGCTATAACGTATGGCGCGACGCTGATGGCTTTTCCGAGCGCGCGCTCTACATCATCGATGGAGAGGGCGTCATCCGTTACGCCCACGTCTCGCCGAAGCTCCAGCATGTTCCCGACATCTATGAGCTCTTCGCCAAGCTCGACGAGATTGTTGGAACGCCAGCAACTGGGGGACGCGAATAATGGCGTCCGCGTATCGAGCACGCGGCTCGGCTGCCGCTCCGATCGTCATCTATGGAAGCCGTTGGTGCGGCATCACCATGATGGTCCGGCGGTATCTCGATCGAGCCGGGATCCCGTATCGCTTCGTCGACTGGGAAGCCCATCCGGAAGTGCGGTCGGAGCTCGAATGGCTGGCCGGAGGCAGGCTAGCCAGTCCGACGATCAAGCTCGGGGGACAGGTTCTCGTGCAGCCCTCGATGCGCGAACTCGAATGGGCGCTGGCCCGCGCCGGATACCGTTAGCTTTAGGAATACGGCTCGCACTGGCCACTCGCCCCCCCGGCCGGCGAGCCGTCGCACCGGGCAGCGTGATGCTATCACTCCGCCCGTCACGCTGTCCGGTGCCCTTCCCCCCCAACAAATCTACGGCGCCCATATCTTATAGGCGGCTGAGCATGATGCCGCGGCCGCCACACGAGTGGTTACGGCCAAACGCCCGAGGTACGACCCAACGGGCTCAGGGTTAGATCGGCCCCCCCGTTCTGATTTCTCGAGCGCGCCGGGCCGCCAGGCCCCTGCGGACTAAGTGGCGAGCCACGGATCGGGTTGGATCGTGGCAAGGGGCAACTCGTCCAGAGTCTTCTTCAGCTCGATTTCGTGCACGTGCACGTTGAGAGCTCCTGACTTCCGCATGATCTGCTGAGCCCTTTCCTCCGCGGCGGCATCGCGCGCGCGAACGAAGACGACCAATCCTCCCCCACGCAGATCGCGTTCCAAATCTTCCGCGCCGACGCCACCAAGAATTGCGCTGCGGACGACCTTCGCAATTCCCGCTCCGGCCGCGCCGCCGGCGGCCGTAGCGGCAAGCACCGCTGCGAGTGCTCCGCCGGATGCCACGACCGGCAAAGCTGCCCCTAGCGCGGCAAGCGAGATCAACGTCCCGAACACCAGACCCGTGACCGTCGTCCCTTCATCGCGCGTTACGAGCTCGCGTCGTGGCAGCTCAGGTATCTCGGCCAGGTGGATGGGATCAGCATAGATCGCCGGCAGCTTCTTTAGGACCGCCTCGCGGCTGGCCATCAGGTCGATATCGCTTTTGTCGAAGCCCGCGGCGCTGAGTGCGACAACCATGCTCTCGAGCAGTTCGAGATTGTGCACGGTGCCGACGACTTCCCGAGCCCGGACGGTTTGGACAATGCTCTGCTCCGACTCTTGCGGCACGCTGCGCTCCACTGATGACCGAAATACTCCATGTCTCCCCGGTCGCCGCTCGAAACGCCCTGATGTAAATCAGCCGTTGCTCCGCACTGCTCCCGCATTCTTGGCGCTCGGGCCCGAGAGCCAAAAAAGTCACCCAAGCGGCTTCACGCCGTCTTGAACACGACTTCACCAGTACTAGCTAAATTGTGCCGGGTGCCTCTGCGGGCCCGGCAGGACAAGAGGGCGTCGGCTCTCTCTCCGACGCCTCAGATGTCCAAATTGCTCACGAGGAGGATTTGGCGATGAGAGCAGCGAATTATCTAGATCTGGCGCCCTATCGGCGCTCTACCATCGGCTTCGACAGGCTTCTCGACTTGATGAACAATGCCGCGCCTGATGCGGCCGAGCCCTACCCGCCGTTCGACATCGAAAGGCGCGCAGACGGCACCTATCGTATTTCGGTCGCAGTTCCCGGCTTCCGACCGAACGAACTGGAAGTGGTGGCGCAACAGAACATGCTCACCGTCAGCGGACGCAAAGCCGGGGGAGAACCCCAGGCCACGTACCTGCATCAAGGCATCTCCACACGCTCCTTCGAGCGTCGTTTCCCGCTCGCCGACTTCGTCATCGTGCAGTCGGCCGCACTGGAAAACGGTCTTCTGACCATCACGCTGAAGCGTGAGGTGCCCGAGGCGATGAAGCCACGCAAACTCGACATCTCCACCACCGCCCAGCCGGCATCCACGACCGAGAAGGACCAGGCCCAGGCTTAAGAGATTGCGCGCCATCGAGAGGCCGGTGGCGCGCACTTGGAAGGAGACGTTTTATGATTGCGCGACTCGCGAAGGCCCGAGCGGCAGCGTCTGCCCGCTTCAGGGCGAGGCTTGCCCGTGTTTCGCGCCGACAACTGCGCCCAGGGCCGCTGATCGCCCATGAAGAGGTCAGGTCCGGCCGCAATTCGCAGGATGACCGCTCGTGGCTCCGCTACCTGAGCGCGCTTCCGGAGGACGCGCGGGCCGTCCTCGAGCCGCTCCCAACGGCGACGAACCAGGGCGGGCGCGCGCGGAAGGGGCAGTGGAGGCTCAGTTACCCGCAAAGGAAGAAGCCGTTTGTAGATTGGCTGATGGGGTGGACCGGTGGTGAGGATCCTCTGGTTCAGGTCGACCTTCGCTTTCCAACCCGCGAGGCGGCAGAGCGATATTGCGAGCGATTGAACTTGCCCTACGACGTGCATGAGCCTCCGCGCGCTCATACCGAGCCGGTCAACAAGCAGCGCTTCCAGCTCGATGACGCGCCGATCGCGGGATGGCCCGACACCTTGGCGCGGGACCGCTCCTGACACTGTATCGTGCGGCATCCCAGGCGGCGGCCGCTCAGCACCGCCGCGCCCGATGCAGGTCGAGCCGCCGCCGCACTGGGATTTAGGTGCTGAACCGCTCGGCCCACCCTCTCAGCGTGCCTAGATCAGTGACGCCAGCCTGGCGCGCGACGACATTACCATTCTTAAAGGCGAGCAACGCAGGAATTCCCTGGACGCCGTACTCGGATGCGATGTGGGGATTGGCGTCGACATCAACTTTGATGAAGCGCGCCTTCGGTTCGAGGGAGCGCGCCGCCTGTTCGAAGATCGGCGTCATCGCCCGGCAAGGGCCGCACCAGGCCGCCCAGAAGTCGACGATCACCGGCAGGTCCGAATTGCGAATATGCTTGCGCGCTCTCGCCGCGTCGAGGGCGGCAGGGGTGCCCTCGAACAGCTTCTGATGACAACGCCCGCATTTGGCGACGAGCGGCTCACGGTCGGCGGGCACCGCGTTGGTGGCATCGCAATGGGGGCAGACGACCCGACGCTTTTCGGCCATCGATGAATCCTCGTTCGCGGCAGGTCATCGCGGCAGCGGGTCGCCGCCGCGATGGGTCCTTTCAAGCAGCCTGCGCCTCGGCAGGCCTTGATACGTTGGTCGTGAATGTCAGCTCGCTGTCCCCTTCATCGATGGTGACGGTCGAGCCATCCGGCACCTCGCCCCGCAGGAGGAGGTCCGCCAGGGGGTCCTGAAGATATCGCTGGATCGCGCGCTTCAGCGGACGCGCGCCATAGACCGGGTCGTACCCCACGCGGCCGAGCCAGGCACGCGCGCGCTCGGTGAGGTCGAGCGTGATCTTGCGGTCCTTGAGGAGGTTCTGGACGCGCGCGACCTGAATGTCGACGATGGGACCCATGTCGGCCTGGCCGAGGCGGTGGAACAGGATGATCTCGTCGAGCCGGTTAAGGAATTCCGGCCGGAAATGCGCCCGCACCACTTCCATCACCTGCGGCTCGACGCTCTCGACCGTCTCCCCTTCCGCCAGGTTCGAAAGATACTGGCTGCCGAGGTTGGAGGTGAGGATGATCAGCGTATTCTTGAAATCGACCGTGCGGCCCTGTCCGTCCGTCAGCCGGCCATCGTCGAGCACCTGCAGGAGCACGTTGAAGACGTCGTTGTGCGCCTTTTCCACCTCGTCGAAGAGTATCACCTGGTAGGGCCGCCGCCGCACCGCCTCGGTCAGCACGCCGCCTTCCTCATAGCCGACATAGCCCGGCGGGGCGCCGATCAGCCGCGCGACCGAGTGTTTCTCCATGAACTCCGACATGTCGATGCGGACCATCGCGCTGTCGTCATCGAACAGGAAGCCGGCGAGCGCCTTGGTTAGCTCGGTCTTGCCGACGCCGGTCGGGCCGAGGAATAGGAACGAGCCCATCGGCCGGTCCGGATCCTGCAGGCCCGCGCGGGCACGGCGGATCGCGCGGCTGACCGCCGTGACCGCCTGCCGCTGGCCGATGACCCGCCTGCCGAGCGCCTCCTCCATATGGAGGAGCTTTTCGCGCTCGCCTTCGAGCATCTTGTCCACCGGGATGCCCGTCCAGCGCGAGACGACCGCCGCGATGTCCTGGGCGGTGACCTCCTCGCGCAGCATCGCGCCCTGGCTCGCCGTCTGAGCGTCGGCCAGCTGCTTCTCCAAACCCGGTATGACGCCATAGCTCAGCTCGCCAGCGCGGGCGAGGTCGCCGCGTCGCTGCGCCTGGTCAAGCTCGAGGCGAGCCTGGTCGAGCTGCTCCTTGAGCTTGGCCTCGGCCTGGATCTTCTCCCGCTCCGCCTGCCAGCGCTGTGTAAGTTCCGCCGACTGCTGCTCAAGCTGCGCGAGATCATGCTCGAGGTGCGTCAGGCGATCCTTGGATGCGGCATCCGACTCCTTCCTGAGCGCTTCCCGTTCGATCTTCAGCTGGATGATGCGCCGGTCGAGCGTCTCGATCTCTTCCGGCTTGGATTCGACCTCCATGCGGATCCGGCTTGCCGCCTCATCCATCAGGTCGATCGCCTTGTCGGGCAGGAACCGGTCGGTGATGTAGCGGTTGGAGAGCGTCGCCGCCGCGACGATCGCCCCATCCGTGATCCGCACCCCGTGGTGCAGCTCGTACTTTTCCTTGAGACCCCGGAGGATGGAGATTGTGTCCTCCACCGTCGGTTCGCCGACGAACACTGGCTGGAACCGGCGCTGGAGCGCCGCGTCCTTCTCGACATATTTGCGGTATTCGTCGAGCGTGGTCGCGCCGATGCAGTGCAGCTCGCCGCGGGCAAGCGCCGGCTTCAAGAGGTTGCCCGCATCCATCGCGCCTTCCGTCTTACCCGCGCCGATCAGCGTGTGCATCTCGTCGATGAAGAGGATGATGTCGCCCTCGGCCCCCTTCACTTCGTCGAGCACGCCCTTGAGACGCTCCTCGAACTCGCCGCGATACTTCGCGCCGGCGATGAGCGCCCCCATGTCGAGCGCCATCAGCTTGCGATCCTTGAGCGTGTCGGGAACGTCGCCATTGGCGATGCGGCGCGCCAACCCTTCCACGATCGCGGTCTTGCCCACGCCGGGATCGCCGATGAGCACGGGATTGTTCTTGGTCCGACGCGCCAGGATCTGAACCGTGCGTCGGATCTCCTCGTCCCGGCCGATCACCGGATCGAGCTTCCCGTCCCTGGCGGCCTGGGTGAGGTCGCGGGCGAATTTCTTCAGCGCATCGTAGCGATCCTCGGCGCTTGCCGTGTCGGCGGCGCGCCCGCCGCGGAGCTGGTTGATCGCTTCGTTCAGCGCCTCGGGCTTCACGCCCGCTCGCGCCAGCGCCTTGCCAGCCGCCGCGCCTGTCGCGAGGGTAAGCGCCAGCAGCAACCGCTCGACCGTCACATAGCTGTCCCCGGCCTTCTGGGCGATCTGCTCGGCTTGATCGAGGAGACGGACGGCATCGTTGTCGAGCCCGGGAGGCTGGGACGCCCCGCTTCCGGTGACCGAGGGCAGCTTGGCCAGCGCAGCGTCGACCTCGCTGGTCGCCAGGTCCGGATTGCCGCCGGCGGCGCGGATCAGGCCGGCTGCCATGCCCTGCTCGTCCTCGAGCAGGGCTTTGAGGATATGCTCCGGCGCGATGCGCTGATGATTGAGCCGGATTGCGACAGTCTGCGCGGACTGAAGAAAGCCCTTCGCGCGGTCCGTATACTTCTCAAGGTTCATCCCGATTCCTCCTGTTCGACAAACAGAGCCGGCGGAAGTGCGGAGCGAGCGGAGGCCTCGCGCGCGGACTTTCCGTCGGCGCATCGATCGGCAGGTCGCGTCCGATCGCGATCGGAGCAAGCATCAGCCGCCTCGTCCAACACGCAAGGCGAGGAGAAGTGCCGCACCCCCGTCCTCCTCTCCTCGCCATTTCTCAGGGCTTCCCGGAGAGCTCGACGCCGACGAACCGCGGTGGCACCGACCCGCGCTTCACCAACAGAAGCACCTGCTTACGTCCCGCCTTCCTCGCTGCGGCGATCAAGCCCACCGCCTCCTGTGCGGTCCGCACAGCCTGCTGGTTGATCGACAGGATGATGTCGCCCTCGCTCAGTCCTTTCGCCGCGGCGTCGCTGGAAGGATCGACCTGCACGATGACCAGACCCTGGGCTCCAGGATCGACCCGCAGTTCGCTCGCAAGCGCGGGCGTGAGCGGCCGCACGGAAAGGCCCAGCCCGGCGGAGGCGCTCGCCTTCCCTTCACCATCGTCGTCGAGGTCGAATTCTTCGTCCTCGCCGTTGAGGCTCGCTTCTGCCGGCCGCTCGGCAACCACAGCCGTCAGCGTTTTCCTGGCACCTTCGCGAAGCACCTCGAGCGTTACCCGCGAGCCGACGGGAGCGGCTGCGATAAGCCTGGCTACCGAGTTCTCCGGCGTGATCTCGGTCCCATTTACGCGCAAGATGACATCGCCCTGCCGCAAGCCCGCACGCGCCGCCGGCAGGTTCGGCTGCACTTCCGCGACGATTTCGCCGCGGTCCTTCTGCAAGCCCAGCGCGGCAGCGACATCCTCGGTGACAGGCTGCAGCAGGAGGCCGAGATAGCCACGGCGGACGCGACCGCCGGCTCTCAACGTATCGACGACCGGCTTTGCGATCTCGGCCGGGATCGCGAAGCCGAGCCCGACGTTGCCCCCGGTGGGAGAAATAATCGCGGTGTTGATCCCGATCACATTGCCCTGCATGTCGAAGAGCGGGCCGCCTGAATTGCCGGAGTTGATCGAGGCATCGGTCTGGATGAAGCTGTCATAGGGCCCTGAACGGAGGTCCCGATGAAGGGCGGACACGATTCCGGCCGTCACCGTGCCGCCGAGGCCATAGGGATTCCCGATTGCCAGGACCCAGTCGCCGGTGCGCGCGCCCGGCGAGTCACCAAAGCGCACGAAGGGCAAGTTGTTGGCTTCGATCTTCAGGACAGCGAGGTCGGAGGCTTCGTCACGCCCGACCACGCGAGCCGGATATTCCTGCCCGCCGGTCAGCGTGACCTTGATCGCTTGGACCTGCACGCCCGCGCCGCGACCCGCCACGACGTGGTTGTTCGTGACGACGTAGCCATCTGCCGAAATGAGGAATCCGGATCCGAGCGACGTCGCGTTACGGGGAGCGGGCGGCCGGCCCAGCTCCGGAAAGGGAAACAGGCCGCCGAACGGAAGGCCGCCTGGAAACTCGGGCATTCTCCGCGCCCTGACACGCGACGTCGTCGAGATGTTCACGACAGCCGGTGAGAGACGGGCGGCAAGATCGGCGAAGCTCGGGGGCGCCCCACGCGCCGACTCCAGGCGGCCGGAACCCTCCGCATTCAGCGGTGCCGTCTGGGCGTGACTACGCGTATCGCAGGCGACCGCCAGCAACAACGCTGGAACGAAAATGAACCTCCGCATCCAGGATCTCCTGTCGATCAGCTCGATCAGCCTTCCGGCGAGCCGATCGAGCACCAAAGACCTGGGCAAGCTAAGCGTGCCGGCTCGGCCAAACGCTGATCTTTGTCAGTGCTATGGAAAGGGCGGGCCGCAGCATCTTCTCCACGACTCCCAGCCTTTCGCTGCCATGCTTTTTCGCAAAGAGCTTGCTGAGCCGGCCCCGCACGAGAGACGCCCGCGAAGCGAGCCGATCCAGCGACAAAGTTCGAAGCTATCGGCTCCAGAACAGATCGGGCTGGCACTTCGCTTTAGCTAAGACGATGCCGAGCGGCATCTGCGACTCCGCACCCTCATCCAGGGCCCGTTTGACGACTTCCAGCTTATCCCGGCCGCTGCCGGAAATCAGCAGTCGCTTTGCCGAGAGAATGGCGCTCAGCGTCAACGTCACTCTGGGCACCGGCGCCTCGGCCGGAAGCGGCACGGGCCTGACGCCAGCGATGCGCCTCCAGTCAGGATAACGCATCGCGACGGGAAGGTCGGGTCCCGGGAGGAGCGAGGCAACATGACCGTCCAAGCCGAAGCCGAGCCAGACCAGATCCAGCGGCCAAGCCAGGTCCGAAAGCCTCAGCTCGGCTGCGTCTGCCGCCGCGGCAGGATCATCGAATGGTGGTCTTGCGAGAGGGATGAGCTGTGCTTGCCCCGCCGCGAAATATCTCTCCAGCAGACCATAGTTGGACAGCCGGTCGCCAGGCGGCACGAGGCGGTCGTCGGTGGGGATGACCGTGACCCCACGCCACCCGCTCGCGCGCGGGGCAAGGAATTCGAAGGCGCGTGCAGGCGACCTGCCACCCGGAAAGGCGACGAAGGCGGCGCCTTCCGTATTCAGACGATCGGTGATGATGCCCGACACCTCTCGGACCAGGCTCTCGGCCAAATGCTCCGGAGTGGCAAACCCGTGCCATAGCGGCTCAGGCACACCAAGGACTTCCGACTCCTCCGGCACTTAGCGGCGTCGCCAGTGGCGCTTGTACCAGTATCGGTGATAGGGATAGGGCCTGTAGATCCAGTGGCCCCCGTACCATACCCAGGGATCATACCACGGCGGCGCCACATAGACGTGCGGATAGACGGGTGGCGGATAGAAAGGCTCGGGCGCTGCCTTGACCACGAACCCGGGCGGACAGTCGGGGCTGGCGTTCCTCGCGATGGCGCTGCCCGCGACCGCGCCTGCACCCGCGCCAAGGACGGTGGCCGGGGCTCTATCGTAGCGACCCGCGAGCCCTGAACCAGCAAGCGCTCCAATCAGCCCGCCGATCACCGCGCCTGCAGCGACGTTGCTTCGGCGATCGGCAATACAGTTTTCTGCCGCCCACCGTTCGGCTTCGCGGCTGTAGCGATCGTCCTCCTCGCGCTCGCGGTCCGACTGCACGAACCGGCCAGGAGGCGGCTTGTAGCCGGGCGGCGGCGGTACGTTGTACTGCTCGCTGCGGCCTTCGGTTGGGCTTGAAGACGAAGCGGTGGAAGTCTGCGCAATCGCGGGATTCCCGCAGGCCAGAAGCAATGTCAGGATTGTGGTGCAGCGAACCGGGCTAGCAGGCATTTCAAGGCCCATCCTTGGAGAAGCCCACCGAGGCGGGATCATCGGCTTCGCTATGCGCAGCACCTCCGTCCGGCACTGATCTAGCTCATTTCAACAAGCCATTTTCGGTTCGATCGGGAGCCCGCTTCAGGACTGCCGGTCCACTTCAAGATCAGCTGATGAGCGCCTCGTGCACCGCTCGGCCGGAATAGGCGACGAGAAGTTCGCACGAGCCGGTGAAGTTGACGCCGGCATCGCCAGCGACGATCCACACGCCGCCTGGCTCTATGGGCTCCGATCCCACGACCGCTTCGCCCCGGAGGGGTATCAACCAGACCGGCTCGCCTCGCCGCGGCGCCAGAATGCCGGTAAAAGCGTCGGCCCAGCGTTCCACCACGAACGGCCCTCCGGCGGCAAGCACGCGCCTGCCCCGCGCCAACTCGAATGGGGCGAATGGAGCGTCGTAGGGCGCCGGGCGGGCAGCCTCCACTGCCTCGTCCAGATGGAGCTCGCGGTTGCTACCATAGTCATAGAGCCGATAGGTGACGTCCACATTCTGCTGGATTTCGATCAGGCTGAGACCGGCGCCTATGGCGTGGATCGTGCCTGCCGGTGCGTACCAGAAGTCACCCGCTCTTACCGGCTTCCAATCGAGCAGCGCCACGATCGAGCCGTCCTTGGCCGCGGCGCGCAGCCGGTCTTTTGTAATCGGCTCACGCAATCCCATGGCAATGCTCGCCCCTGGCTCTGCCTCGAGGATCTGCCAGGCTTCGCTCTTGCCCCGGGGAAGCCCGTGCGCCTTCGCGGCGGCGTCATCAGGATGAACCTGGACAGAGAGCCGCTCGCTTGTGAACAAGTGCTTGACCAGCAGCTCTGGTTCACCAAGGCCGCTCCCGTGCGGAACCTCGAACCAGATTTCGCCGATCGGTTCCTCGCCCGCACTTACGTCGTCGAACCCAGGTCCAAGCGACCGCCGGCCCCAGGGCTTTCTGACCGTTTTTGTCACCAAGCGGAAAACCGGCAAGCCGTTCCCCTCCCCTTCTAGAAGTTCGAGCGGCAGTGGCGGGCGTAATGGAGCCCTCTGAGGAAGCCACGCCGCGCGTAGCCCGCGTCGATTGCGGCATTCAGGCGCCGCTGCGCGGGAGCGGCGCCTGTTATCTCCCGGACGATTCCGCGGAAGGGGATCAAGGCATTGACCACGGACCTGCCGCCGGCTTCGGCTATTCTCCCGGCCCGATTTTCTCGCCTTTGGCGCGCAGTGGTGAAATCAGGGCCCAGGACGTTGCTCAGTTCCTTGATCGCCTCTGTGAGCTCGCGGCAGGTTCCAAGCTTCTCCACGCTATATGGATCCTCTGCGGCCTTGAGGAGCACCGGCGGAATCTCGGTCCTCGCGACACCCACATCGTGGGCGGGCTGCACGACAATCTTGCCCGCGCGGTCCAACACCTCGCCGACCGGCTGCTGAGGCTTCCCGTCCTGCGCAAGCGCGCCAGCACCGCTAAGCGGAAGCGCAATCAGGAGTGCTGACCGGAGCAGGCAAAGGGGCAAGGTGTGCGGCACGCAGGCAGCTCCACGAGATCGCGCGTCGGCGGGCGCCGATAGACGAAGTGCTTTGTAAGCAGTGAAGCGGTCCGGCTGGCTGACCCATATCAGTCGGAGTGCTGCGACGGCCGTCAACCTGCGATACCGCCTAGTCCATCGCGGCCAGCAGAGCATCAAGACTCAAGGTCGAAAAGGCAGTGAAGCTGTCCGCGACGCCATATGGTAGCAATATGTCGTTCCCGCTCAGCAGCGCGCCGCAGCTATAGACGACGTTCGGAACGTAGCCGTATCGCTCCTCCGGGGACGGGCGTAGCAGTGGCTGGCGTGTGCGGGCGATCACACGGCTGGGCTCCGATCGATCGAGAAGGCACGCACCGATACAATATTCCCGCATCGCTCCCACGCCATGCGTGAAGACGAGCCAACCATCGGAAGTTTCAATCGGCGATCCACAGTTGCCGAGCTGTGTGAACTCCCATGTCCATTGCGGGTTTACGATCCTGATGCCGCCATCCCAGTGATGCAGGTTTTCGGACAGTAGAAGCCAAATATTCTCATTGTCGTGCCGGCCGAGCATCGCGTAACGGCCCTCGATCAGGCGGGGAAACAGCGCCATTCCTTTCGAGGCGGCGATGGGTCCCTCGAGCCGGTGCATCTTGAAGTCGACGAAGTTTCGGGTGGCGAGCAGCTCCTGGGCGATCCCTCGTCCCCCGACCGCCGTGTAGGTCCCTGCAAACAGTGTCGACCCGTCCTCCATTTCGAGGCTGGTGAGCCGAAGATCCTCGATGCCGCCGCGCTGCCGCTCGAGGATCGGGAACAGGACGGTCTCTGAAAGGTCGCGGCTGTCCTCACAATGAAGATGCACAGCAGCATCATCGTTTTCGGGATATTCGATTCGGGGCGTGGCGGCCAGCGGGCTCGCCGCATCTAGGACGATGTCTCTCCCTGGCTGCCAGGTGCCCGTTCTGAAGGCGATGGACGAAAGGTGCCCTTCGCCGATCGCCCGCAGCGATAGGATGAACCGCAGCGCGCCTGGCGGACATCCCGACTGATCCGGATGCCTGACGATGCTCGGGTTGAACAGGGCAGCCGACTGGTAGGCATATTCCTCGCTGAAATAGGCGCCGATCAGCTTTGCGCGAGCGCCACTCGCCGAGAAGCTCCCGCGGAGCAGTTCTCTGGCGTTCTCGTAGCGCTGGAGAAAGACCTTCTCCACGTCGCGGTGACGGCCGCAGAGAACGCTCAGCAGCCGTGCGTACTCGGCCGCCAATTCATCCTCAGGCAGGCCGAGGATCCGCCCGACGATGCGCTCGGCCCGGGTCTGACCCCGCTCCAAGGCATTCGGCGAGTCGCCGGGCATGAAGGTTCGTATAACCGTTCTTCGATGGTCGGGTTTGATGAAGTGCGGACTTCGCAGGATCGGAACGTCCGCACTCATCGTCCTATGTTTCCCCTCGTTGCCGACCGGCGGAACCGTCGAACCTGAGCGCGTCCGCGCCTGCCGCACTGCCTAGAGAGTGCAAAAGCTCACTTCTTCTCCGCAGGCTGACTCGACTCCGTTGCCTTCTTGAAGCGCTCGCGGATCTTGTCGAAGATGCTGGTCGCCGCGCCCTTGTTCTTGGTGCCGTCCTCGATCTCGTCGACCGTCTTCAGCAGGTCCTTCATTTCGTCCTTGGTCGCATAGCCGAGCGCCTGACCGAGCCGGAGCTGCTCGCGCGCAGTGGTCAGCAGTCGCTGAATCCTCGCCTCGTCTCCGGCGCCCCGCTGTGCGTTCGCGGCCAGCTTGCGCGCCTCTTCGATCGCCGCGCTCGCCCGCGTCAGCGGGAGCGGGTGGATCACGTCGCGGATCACGATCGTGCTGAGCGCCGCTTCGAGCGCCGCCTTCGCTTCATCGAGCTTGTTCTGCGCGACCAGGACCGCGGCCGCCTTGATCGCGTCCGGGTAGGTCGCGAGCGGGAGATTGCTGACCCGCACGACGGTCTCGCTCGCCAGCCCGTCGATGAGATGGCGTGCTTCCTGCAACCGCCCATCCTCGAGCGCGTCCTCGGCCGATTTCCGCAGCGCGTTCACGGCGTCCACCGAACCCAGGACGTCGTAGCTGACGACGCTGACGTCGACCGGGGCGAGAGCGAGGCTGGGGTTGCGCGCGAGCACGATTTCCAGCTTGCCTGTCGCGCGCTCGAGAGCCGCGGTTGCGGCCTTGGCATCCTTCTTGTCGAGCGCGGCCAGAGCATTCTCCGTCTCCTGCAGCGCCGAAACGGCGTCCTGGAGCAGCTCTTCGCGATCGACCGGCGGGGTCGGCGTCGCCTGCGCGGTGGCGTTGTTCGCCGCCGTGGTCGTGTTCTCGGCTGCCTGGTTGTCGGCGTCCTGCTTGGAACAGCCCGCCGTCAAGATGAGGGCCGAGGCTGCCGTCGCGGCGAAAAGACTGCGTTTCATGATCTTCCCTTTGGTTGTTGAGGATACGGGCTCATTGGTCGGGAGCGGGCAGCGCCAGCGGCCGCCTCAGCTTGATGAGGTGATTCGTTCCATCGCGATCGATCACCGCGATCGCCGCAACGCCATCGCCGGATTCTTCGACATAGATCGACTGCGGGTGGTGGATCATGTGATCGAGCCCCTCGAGCGTCACACCGACCAAGTCATCCTTGTGGTCATAGAAGATTCCGGTGATCGGCAGGTATTGCGCTTCGATCTGATCGCCGAGTTCGAGCGATGCGACTTCGATTTCGGCTCGAAGCCCGGTAAGGCCGCGGGACACGCGGTTCAGATATTGAGGCCATTCCGCCTTAGGAACGACGTTCACGGTTCGACTCCTTCACAAAGGGCGAGGGACCGCTCGCCGGGGTTTCTCGTCGAGAAAGGATATCGGCCGTCCCGCATCGAGCCCCTGGTCCGCGGGGCGCGGTTTGCCGCAGCGCTTCCTCCGGAAGAGCTGCGAATTGGGGAATGCCTTGGAAGGTCCGGGGAAAGCTTCCCGAGCCGCTTCCCGACATCCTGAACATCGGATCTTGATCCACCCGGCCGCCCGCTGGCGGGACCGGCGAGATCGCGATCTTGGCCGATATCCAGCTCAACGCGCTCATCGATATTCTCCAGGTCGCGCCTGGAATTGCAGGCCCGGCCCTCCGCCGCCCTGACATAGCTCAGCCTTCTGCCGGTCGAACTGTGGCACGACTCGGGCATTGAGATTGCCCATCATCGTGACATATGTTACGCACCGTGACATGTGGAACGGCTCGGCAGCTCATTTGAGACGGAGACGCCCGCGATGAATCGCGGGCGAAAGGTCGTTCCTCCGCCTCTAGGAAATGGCTTCAACTCCAAGCTCATCATGTTGAAGGACCGCCAGGAACTCCCTGCGCGGCCCGAGTCGGATGGCCTCTACTGGATCCTCTCCGGCGCCATCCAAACCAGCATCATCTCCGAGGATGGTCGCCGGTGGATCGGTGGCTTCTACCTGCCGGGGGAATTCATCCTGCTCGAACGCGACGAGGTGCGCAGCCAGTTCGCCCAGGCCCTGTGCCCGACCTCGCTCATCATGACGGATCGCAGCGTGCTTGAGGGCCTGTCGCAGTTCGATCACTTCACATGCGCCACGATCACGACCTGGTTTCTGCGGACCTATCGGATCGCGCTACGCACCGGCTTCCTGCTCGGGCGGTCGAATGCCATGGAGCGGCTGGCGTTCTTTCTTCTCGATCTCATGCAGAGGCTGGAGGGGCGTCGCCACTTCCATCTGCTCATGTCGAGAGCCGACATCGGCGACCATCTCGGGTTAACCAGCGAGACCGTGACCCGTACATTCACTCTGCTGCAACGGCATAACTATGTGCAGGTGAATGGGCGCAACCTGGAAATCCTTGATCCGATCGGGCTTGCGCGTCTCGCGGCGGCGGTGGTCACGACCTGACGGCGCCGGGCCCACACAGCGGCCGTGTGACATGTGGGCCCACCTCTGCTATAGCGCACTGGTTATGGGAACGGGTTCGGACTCGAATGAACTTCATACCGTGTGAAGACTGCGCGCTTCGCCGGTTGGCGCTGTTCAAGAAGTTTACAGCGCCCGAGCTCAGCTTTGTGCGCGCCCTCAAGAATAATCAGATAGATGTTCCTGCGCGCCGCGTGATCATCGAGCCTGGGCGGTTCGCCGGAAAGCTGTACACGCTGTATGCGGGATGGGCATATCGCTACAAGCTTACACCAACCGGGCAACGACAGATCATCGACATTCTGCTGCCGGGTAGCCTGATCGGTCTTCAACAGTTGATGCTGGGTGATTCGGAGAGCGGTGTCGAAAGCCTAACCCCCGTGACGCTGTGCGTGTTGACAGGGCGCAGTATCGACGAGCTGTTTCAGCGGCACAGCCACCTCTCCGAGGCGATGGTCTTCGCGCTCATGGAGGACCAGCGCCGCGCCGATCGCCGCATGGCGCTTGTCGCGAAGCAGAATGGCGCTGAACGCCTAGCCTACTTCCTGCTTGAGCTTGTAGATCGCCTCGTTGCGTTGGACCTCGGGCACGATGCGATGTCGTATTTCCCGCTTCAGCGTCGCCATCTGGCTGACCTCCTCGGCTTATCTGAGACCCATGTCAGCCGCTCGATGCAGGAACTTCGCCGCGGCGATCTGGCAGCGATCGCAGCGAACTCGCTCGTGATCCGCAACCGGCAGCTCATGATCAACCTTTCGGGCTATACCCTGTCAACTCGGGAGCACCCTCGCCTTCTGCTCTGATCATGTGTGATATGCCGTTGCCGGGAGTGGGACAGCTTCACCAGAACGGGCGCAATCACTGAGATGGCCCCGCCCGTGGGCACGCGGCCCACGGGCGGTAACTATCATGCCTGACCCGAATTGACGGCGATGCGGCGGACGTTCTCGGCGGCAGACGCCGATTTCGGCACCGTGACGGTGAGAACGCCCTTCTTGAACGTGGCACTCGCCTTGTCCTGCTCGATACCCTTGGGAAGGCCGATGCGGCGCTCGAATCGCCCGTAGCTCCGCTCGGAATAACCCCGGTCCTTGTCCTCGACCTCCGACTTCTTCTCGCCACGCAGCGTGAGGACGCCTTCCTCGACGATCACTTCCACGTCCTTTTCGTCGAGTCCGGGGAGCTCGGCCGTGACGCGGATTTCCTTGTCGGTTTCGGCAAGCTCGACGCTCGGGGCGAGGAGCCCTCGCTCGACGCCGGCGAGCGCCGGCACACCGAAGCCGCGGAAGAAATCCTCGAACAGGCGGTTCACTTCCCGGTGCAGCGAGAGCACCGGGTCGCTCGCAGCGCCCGCAGCGCTGACCTGAGCGGGAACCTTGTTCTCCTGACGGCTCCAGGGGATCAGATCACGAATGGACATGGCATCTAACTCCTTCTTCGAACAGCGTCATCGCGGAGCCGCCGACATGCCTGGCACGCTGACCGAAAGCTGGGGTGGCCGGTCGCCTTAGGCTGAGCGCGCCGGCGCGTGATTGCGCCGTTTCGCCGGCTAAGGCACAAAGCTCTCCGCGCTACTTTTGTTCTTCCAGTCATTCCGCCGAGGCGGCCGGTGGCAAGCTTCATCGGTAAGCGCTCCGGGCAGGCTAACACTGATTTAGCTCAGCCCCCGATTGGCGCCGGTCGCGATATGCTCCGGCATTGTATGGCGACCGAAGCTTGGCATCCGGCGACCGAAGGAGTGGTCATGGACATCACGACTGTGTTGAGCAGCCCGGCCGATCGGGTCGTTCGCCAACCCGACATGCTGATGCGTGGAATGGCGCACGACCTCGACAATATGCTGGCGGTGATCGCCTCCGGTCTGGTTTCGATCGAGCGCGGAGCGGATCAGCAGCAGCTGGCGCGCCTCGTAGCCGGAATGAAGCACGCGATCCGGAATGCCGCTTCCCTGGCTGACGATATTGCGGAGCTCAGCACCGATCGCGGCGTGACGACCGAGCGGATTTCGGTTGAAGCGCTGATCCGCGGGCTGGAAGCGCGGGCCAGCACCATTCTGGGAGACGGCGTGGACTTTCGGACAGAGATCGCGCGTGACCTCTGGCCGGTCCGCGTCCTCCCCAATTATCTCCAGTTTGCGCTCTTCAATCTCCTGGCGAACGCCGCCGACGCGATGCCAAAAGGTGGCGTGCTGGTCTTGCGGGCCTTCAACACGTTCCGAAGCACGGCGAGCCCCGCAGGCGCAGCGGGCGACTTCGTTCGGCTTGAAATGGTCGATTCCGGCGAAGGCATCGCGCCCGACGTTCTGACCCGCGTTTTCGATCCGTTCTTCACGACGCGGCAGTCGCTCAAGAGAACCGGGCTCGGGTTGGGCCAGGTCCGTCGATTCGCGACCCAATTTGGCGGTGATATCGCGGTCGAGAGCGACCAAGGCGCTGGAACCCGAGTCATCCTGCACCTGCCGCGAGCAGCGCCGGGCAGGTCCTGACCCGATACCACCGCGAAAGAACGCGGCCGCCCTTCCCGTCTCAGCCGCGCTGCGGCCGCGTGTCACGAGCCCTGCCGCGCCTGCCCTGGTCAGGCAATCAGGCGATTCCACGACCCGTACTGGGCTGACACCTCGCCTCTCCGGATGGCGAGACCGACCAACGCAAGGCCTAGCAGCACATTATATGCGGTGTGCAGAGCCTCCGCGCCGAAGGCGAATGGCGTAACACAGAGCGCCGCGCCAATGGGAATGAGCAGGAAGCGGACGGAGCGCGCGACCTCGGCGGCGGCTATCGAGATCACGGTCAGCGCCAGTGACCCGAGCAGGTGATCCCAATCCGCGATCGGCGGCGCTGCGCCGAACGTGACCCGCGTGAACAAGAGCGATGCCGCCAGCGCGGCCGCAATGGCCAGGTTCCAGGGCAGGCTCACGCCACCGATCGCCACGTCCTTCACGATCGCGCGGGCCGGTCGGTCGAACTCGTCAGGCACGTCACCAGCCCCCCCCTCGTCCGTGTCCCCGAACAGGAAGACCCGAAGCACATTCTTGCCTGCCCGTGCACGGCGGCGAAGGAACTGGCCGACCGCCACCAGTTCGTCCAGCGAGTAGGGTATCTGGATCAGCATCGCCGCGGCTCCGATCAGCGCCAGCGTGCTCCAGGTGCCGATCCAGATCGGCTGGATGATGATGAAGAAGATCGAGACAATCCCGAGCGGGGCGATCATCAGCCCGAAGAGAAGCACGAGCCACGGCATGGTCCGCCAGCGCGCGCGCGACCCGACGATCCCCGTAAGGATCTCGAGGCCGTAGGTGTAGCCGCCGAGCGCGGCATCGGAAACAGGCCATGCTTCCGAGACTTCGCTGGTGATGATCTCCTCGGTGCCGTTGCGCGGGTCTTCGACGCTTCCCTGAAAGAAGGGCTCCCAGACGTCGGACACATAGCCGAGCTGATATGCTGCGAGGTAACGGGAGACATAGAGGCCGATCAGTGCAAGGGCGATGATCGGGATGCGCTGGGTCCAGCTCGAGGGATTATACGTCCACCCCTGAGGCACCTGCGGACCGGTCACTCGCGCCAGGGGTGACGGCCCCACTTCGGGCTTTGTCCCGACCGCAAAGCCGAAGATCAACATACCCACCAGCGTGTCGGAAAGGTATGCTGTTGGATTGTCGGTCCAAAAGACAAACGGCGCTGCCATCACGACAGCGCCTATCGCGGCCGATACCCATCGCGCCCAAGGCGCGTGCCAGCTCAGCGACAGCGATGCGAAGACGATCAGCAGCACGCCGGAGACGATCTCGGTCCAGCGGAGCAGAGGCTCGACCACGCCGATCAGCGGCGGCTGAGTGAGCAACCAGGTTCCGAGCATGAGGTTCACGAAATGCGCCCAGCGCGTCTCGGAATGCTCCCTCCGGTAGCGCTCGTCGCTCGCCCGCCTGACCTCCTCAGGATGTTTGCCCAGCGCGGCGGCCTCGGCGAGATCGTGCGGCGGCCGGAGACCGTTTCTCTTGTACCAAGCCAGAGGATCGCGCTTCAGCGCCGCGATCATCTTCGGGAGCTCATCCTTGAGGCGATGATGGGGTCGCCAGCCCAGCAGTTTCTCGGCGCGGCCGATATCCAGCGCATAATGGTCGTCTGCAAGCCGGATCATGAAGGGCTTGATGAACGGCTTCTCACCCTCGTCGATTGCGTCGGGGACGACGGGCTCGAGCTTATCCTGAGCCCAGACACCGACTGCCGCCACCGGCTTTGGCACTCGCAACGTCGGCCAGTCCTCGATGCCGTGGATGAGATATCCGATCTCGTCTTGCAGCGCATCATACCCCAGCGCTTCGGGCTCGCCGATCAGGATCTCCGCATCGGGCGGCAGCGTGTCCCGGCGTTGAACGGCGAGACGGACCGCTTCGACAACATCCTCTCGATGGACCATGGACTGGCCCACTAGCGGCGAGCCCGAGTAGAAGAAGCTCTCGAATTCGCGTTCGTAGATCCGGGCTATCTGATTGGAGAGCGTGGGGACTGCAGACTCCTCGTCGTACACCCCGGCGAAGCGCAAGATCGCATATGGGATGGAACCGTGTTCTTCGCGGATTACCTCTTCGGCCAGCGCCTTCGACTTCGGATAGGCCCAACGGGGATCGATCGGCCAGCTCTCGTCGATTTGTTCGCCCGGCGCGCACGGCGCGTGCACGAGCATCGTGCTTGAATAGACGAACTGTTCTACTTCGAAGTCCTGCAACGCTCGCAGGAGCCGGCGCGTGCCCTCTACATTGACCGACCGGTAGAGCGGATGTTCCTTGCCCGTGAAGTCGAAGTAGGCCGCCAGGTGGATCACCGACGCCACGCGTCCACCATGGCTCGCGCGGATCTGCGCCAGAGCATCGAGCACAGATTGGTCCGAAGCAAGATCGACCTTGATCACCGGGAAGGTCAGCGCCTCTGCTTTGAGATCGAGCCCGACGATCCGGTAATCCGCTGAAAGCACAGCCGCCACCGAACGTCCAAGATTGCCCGTTGCGCCGGAGATGATGACAAGTGGTTTATCCATGTGTGCTCACCCCGATCTGTCTCGTGTTGGCCTCACGGCCACGCCGACCTGATCCCAACCGCGACGCCGGCGCATGGCGCGAGCACATCTGCCGCACGAGCTGAGCTTCGGGGCGACGCAAGGCGCCGAGCCCGAGCGCCCACCTGGTCCCTTCAGCCGTCATGCACGGCGGCACGAGCTACGCCATTCGACCCTTCGTCTGGGCATCACCTGGTTCCGGAAGGTCCGGCACGCAGCTCATACCTTAACTTTCGTCGAGCTCGTCCTGAGCTATGTCAGGGCCACGCCACCTTGCCGGTGGGAAGCTCGCTCCTTCGAGGAGGTGATTATGTGCGGGCTGATCTCAACGGGCGCGGCTGGCGTCATCCGGAAGCGGCAGCAGCGGTTCGTGTACGAGGACGCCGGCCCGCCGCCATGAGGCGGCACCGTGCGCAACGCGCCAAGTGGTCTCCCAGCCCAGCATGCCGATCGACCAGACGCCCGTGGACCGAACCGAGCCGATCGCATCCCACACGACTTTAGCCTCTCTGGACCTCGACACAGAATGGGTTGGGAGGCACGCTCCGCCCAGGAGTCCACACCGCGGCCGCGATGCTGGGATCGGATCACTTCGCGCAACACGGCTTCTTCATCGCCAAAGGCGATGAGGTGAACCTGGGCGTCGCTCTCGAGTGGCTGGCCGTCGCAGCGCCTTGGGCGATCCGGATCGGCGCGCTGATCGTTGTTCCCTTCCGCCGGTCGCCGGCTGCGACGCAGAGCTGGCTGCTCCTCTTCTTCGTGGCGCCGTGGCTCGGCCTCGTCCTTTATCTGGCGATCGGCCGGCCATTCCACCCCCGGTGGCGTCGAGAACGTGTCGCGCAACTCTGGCCGATCATCGACCGGGCAGTTTCCTGCATCGACCGGGTCGCTCGGCCGGCCGAGCTGCCGCTCGTCCAAGCTTCAGCGGCTTCCCTCGTGAGCGGGATTGGCCGCATGCCGCTCTTACAAGGCAATGAGGTCGACTTCCTGACGGACTACGACGCAACGATCGGTCTCCTCGTTGAGGATATCGGGCACGCCAACGACCATGTCCACCTTCTCTTCTACATCTTCGCCACGGACGCCGCCGGCCAGAAGGTGATCGCCGCGCTGCGCCAGGCCGCGCTGCGCGGCGTCAGGTGCAGGGTGCTCGTCGATGCGATCGGATCGCGCACGTGGGCCGCCCGCATCGAGCGGGAGCTGCGGCCCGCAGGCGTCGAAGTTCACGAGATCCTGCCGATTCGGGTGCTTGGCCGCACCACGCGCTTCGACCTGCGCAATCACCGCAAGATCGCCGTAATCGACGGACGCACCGGTTACACCGGCTCGCAGAACATCATCGACGCCGATCATGGATGGGGCTGGCCAAATTGGGAGGTAATGGCCCGGGTTCGAGGGCCGGTTGTCGGCGAATTGCAGGCGGTCTTCGTGGCGGACTGGTTCCTCGAGACGGAGAAGGAGCTCGCCGACGGGCATCTCTACCCTCCGGCAGACGATGCCGGCAGCAGCCTCGGGCAAGTTCTGCCGAGTGGGCCCGATCTCGAGCATGGGGGCATCGACGAGCTGTTCGTTGCGCTGATTCATTCGGCTCGAGATCGTGTCCTGATCTCCACTCCCTACTTCGTCCCGAGCGAGCCCCTCCTGCAAGCGTTGCAGGTGGCGATCCTCAAGGGAGCCGAGGTCCATCTGCTCTTGTCCGGCCGCTCCGATCATCCCCTCGTTCACCTCGCGCAGCAGTCCTACTATTCCGAGCTGCTGTCGGCCGGTGCGGTGATCCACCTGTTCCAGCCGGGCTTCCTGCACGCCAAGCATATGAGCATCGATGAGGCAGTCGCCGTCGTCGGATCGAGCAACGTCGACATGCGATCATTTGCCCTGAATTCGGAGATCAGCCTCGTCCTTTACGACCGCGAGGCGACACTTACCTTGCGCCAGATCGAGCGCTCAAGGCTGGAACAATCCGTCCCACTGAGAGCAAGCGACTGGGAGCGCCGCAATCTCGCGCGCAAGTGTGCCGAGAACGTAGCGCGGCTCTTCAGCCCGTTGTTGTGATCTGCTCGGACCAGCTGAGCCGGAGTGAGAACGAGACTTTGCTATTGATGGAATGACCATGCACCATGACGCACCATTAATCGCCACGATTGTCGCCGGCCTGGTCGCTGCTTTCATCGCAGGGACCGTGGCGCACCGGCTCAAGATATCCCCGATCGCGGGCTATCTGCTCGCTGGCGCCTTCGTCGGGCCGTCGATGCCCGGCTTCGCGGCGGACCCGGAAATCGCATCGCAGCTTGCCGAGATCGGTGTCATTCTCCTGATGTTCGGCGTCGGCCTGCACTTCTCGCTGCGGGATCTCCTGTCAGTGAAAAAGATCGCGGTCCCTGGAGCGTTGATCCAGATCGTTGTCGCAACGCTATTCGGCATGGCGCTGGCCTGGGCGCTCGGGTGGCGCGCTGGCCAGGGCCTAGTCTTCGGTCTCGCGCTATCCGTTGCGAGCACTGTCGTCCTAGTGCGGGCTCTTCAGGTGCACAACCTCGTCCAGACCGATCAAGGCCGCATCGCGGTGGGCTGGCTGGTAGTCGAGGACCTGGTGATGGTGCTGGCGCTGGTGCTTCTGCCGTCCGTAGCCGCCATCCTGTCGGGCACATCGGCGAACGCGGGCGCCGCTGCCGCGAGCGCCGTGACCACTACGCTGCTGAAGGTGGCGGGCTTCATTGCGCTGATGCTCCTCGTGGGCCGCCGCGCGATGCCGGCAGTCCTTCACTGGGTGGCCGATACCGGTTCCCGCGAGTTGTTCCGTCTGGCAGTACTCGCGATCGCCCTTGGCGTTGCCTTCGGCGCCGCGCTCGTCTTCGACGTCTCGTTCGCTCTCGGCGCCTTCTTCGCCGGCATGATCCTGGGTGAAACCCAGCTCAGTCGGCTCGCGACCGAGGAGATCCTCCCGTTCCGAGACGCCTTTTCCGTCCTGTTCTTCGTTTCGGCCGGCATGCTGTTCGACCCAGCGGTGATCCTCAATCAGCCGATTGCGCTTCTGGCGACGCTCGCCATCATCCTGGTCGGCAAGTCCGCGGCTGCCTATGCCATCGTCCGATCGTTCGGATATCGTGACCAAACCGCGATCACGATCTCGGCAAGCCTGGCACAGATCGGCGAGTTCTCGTTCATTCTTGCCGGCCTTGGCGTCAGCGCCGGCCTTCTGCCTCCCCAGGGCCGGGACCTGATCCTCGCGGCCGCTATCATCTCGATCTTCCTTAATCCCCTGCTCTTTTCATTCGTAACCAGGCAGGGGGTTCGTCCACTTCGGCACGCCGGCCCTGCGGAAGGATCTTCAGAAGAGCCGGCGCCCGAGCAGGGCCCGCCCCCTGGGCATGTGATTATCGTGGGCTATGGCCGAGTCGGCCGCTTCATCGCTGCAACGCTCGGGGCCTCGGGATACGCGCTGAGCATAGTCGAGGACAGCAGAGAGGCCGTGCAAGCAGCGCAAGCGGAAGGGCTGCGCGCCGTCCAGGGTAACGCCACCGAAGCTTCCATCCTCACGCGGGCCGGCATCACCGGGGCATCGACGCTGCTGATCGCGATCCCTGAGGGGTTCGAAGCCGCGATCATCGCGAAGCGTGCCCGCGCCATGAACCCGGACCTGCGCATCATCGCGCGTGCCCATTCGGAGGCGGAGGTGGACCACCTGCAGGCGATGGGTGCTGACGCAATCGTCCTGGCGGAGAAGGCAGCAGCAGCCAAGATGGCGGCGCTGGTCTCAGAAGCGGAGTCCGAGGATGTCGACGGACTCGCTCACCTGGTGGAGAGCTAATCGGCAATGATTCCGTCGCTGAGCGCCGCCTTCATGCAAGGGCAGTTTCCAGCGACGGGTCAGATCGTCCGCAACGCCCGAAGCTCAGGATTGAGGCGGAGGCGGACCGCCCGGACGCGGGCGAGCGCCTCTTCCGGAGAGACACCAAGCGCGACGAAGGTCTGCACTGCCAGCCCCAAGCCCGCAGCCAAGTTCTCCGGAAAGATGTAGGTCGCGCCGGCCTTGGCGATGGATGTCAGACCTCGATTGTCTCTCGTGCTGACAAGGACTGGCACCGCCGGATTGAGTTGCCGAACCTGGCGTACCAGCTGCTCTAGCCTTGGCTGGCTGTTCAGAAGGGCGACCACCACTGCGGCCGTATCGATGTTGGCTGCCTCAAGCACGCCGCGGCGTGTTGCGTCACCGAAAATGACCTGATGCCCCTCGCGATGGGCAATCCGAAGCCGGTCAACGTCGCGCTCGATCGCGATATAAGGTATCCCGCTCGCCTTCAGAACCGTACCCACCAGCCGTCCGACCGGGCCGCACCCCGCCAGGATGACGTGACCGCGTAGATCGCCCGCCGAGCCGCCGATCATGTCGTCTGGCTCAGCGACCAGCTGCGGCGTCGACAGGACCTCGGCCGAGATGCGCCGATTGAACTGGATGAGGAACGGAGCCAGGAAAATGCTCACGGCCGTCCCTGCGAGTGCCGTTTGCGCCACAACCTCCGGCAGCAAGCCGCCACCGATCGCCTGGGTCAGGATGAGCAGGGAGATCTCGCCGCCGTGCGCCAGGACCAGCGCGGTCTGCAATGCCGCATTGGTCGCAAGTCCGCTGAACCGCGCCAGAGCGAAGATGATCGCGAGCTTCACGAGGACGAGGATAGCCACCGCGCCGACCGTCGCCGCCGGCTCGGTGAGAACGATCGACCAATCAACGCTCATACCGATCGTCAGGAAGAAGAGACCGAGGAAGATGTCCCGCAGCGGCCGGAGCTCGTCTGCGAGGTGATGGCGGTAGTTGCTCTCGGCGACGACCATGCCGACGATGAAGGCTGCTACCGCCAGGGAGAGACCGATCATCTCGGCGAGAAGCGCGACGCCTGCAACCAACGCCAGCCCGGCAAGCATCAGCGGCTCGTTGGATCCACTCCGAGCGATCCAATCGAAGATGCGGCCGATCGTCTTGCGCGCGAAGAGCGCGGCACCCGTGAAGACGAGCACGGCAGCGCCCAACCGCAACATCAGGCCGGCAAGGTCCTGCTCAGCGCCCGAGGCAACCGCGCCAACCAAGAGCAGGACAGGGAGGGCCGCGAGATCCTGGAAGAGGAGGATACCCGTCGTTGCTATGCCATGACTGGTCGTCACCTCGTCCTGATCCAGCAGCTGCTTGTGGACGATGGCGCTCGACGAGTGCGCGAGTGCAAAGCCCAGGATCAATGATGCGGTCAGGGACAGTCCCGCGAGGAGGGCGACCCCGGCTACGAGCAATGCGGTGACAACGACCTGAAGCGTGCCCAGCACGAAAACCAAGCGACGAGCCGCGACAATGCGTGGCCAGGAGAATTCAAAGCCAATGACAAACATCAGCGCGGCGATGCCGAGCTCACCGAGGAAACGGGTTCCCTCATTCGCGGAAACGAGGTGAAGCCCGTAGGGCCCTACGACCGATCCGGCGACGAGATATCCTGCAATCGAAGAGAGGCGGAACTTTGTGAAGAGCGCGACGAACGCCAGGGAGGCGAAAATCAGGATCACCGCATCGACGAGAAAGTGGTGAAGCATGAACCGGACGCCTCTCGCGGGGATCAAGTGCTTTCCGCCAAGGGCGGCGGGTCGGGGCTGCTCAGCGCGCCGTCGGTTGCAGCGACGCTCGGGCGTAAAGAGATAACCGGTTGAAGCGGCCTTCCCACGTTCGCCGATGGCAGTGAGCAGCGGCACTCAGCGTCCAGGATCGATCAGGCCTGCGTGCGCCACCGCAAGAAGGGCGTGGTCGAGCCTCGTCCCAACGATCGGTGCCAACCGCCGCCCCCCCGACGGTCTTCGGCCTCTGAGCTGGCGGCACGCGTCACCTCCGTCTTGGGCAAGCCACCAAACAATCGCTCAGGTGGAGAGGACGCACACTGACATACCTCAGCTGGGTTCTGTCCTGCCGCGTCAAGCGCCCCTCATCTTTTCGACGGCGGCTGCGACAGCTCTAGTGGGGTGGGTACGACGTTGGTCGCGATCTTGGAGCCGCCGGTTCGGCTGGGCGGACGTCAACAGCGCCCTATCCGTCGCTTCACTATGCTCCGGGTATCTCGAGGCACTCGACGACATCGACCGCTTCGCCCGGAAAGATCGTGAATGAGGATGGTTCCCGAAAAGGCGGGCGGCAACCTTCAAAGCGTCCAGCTCGGCGGATCGCTCGCGGGGAAAGACTCTTCGATCGCTTCGTCGACCGGGTCGAGATCCGTCCCCTCCTGACCTTCCTCGGCCACGCTCTCATCAGGTGCCAGTTCCGGCTTCCTGTCCTTGTCGGGATTCACCGACGCTTTGGGGTCCGTCATCCTTTCATTCTCCAGCAAAGTGAGCGCTGCACCTCTGCATCCGCGCGAACCGACTGCACATTCTGCCTGTCAGGATGGACCGGGCCCTGATTCAGATCAGCTCCGCTTGGCTTGTCTCAGGCGGTCGCCGGCAAGGACGTGCGCGCGTCCTTCCGAAAAGGCGATGGCCACAGCCTCAAGGCCGCGGATAGAACGCCTGCAGCGATCACGCCGGTTCGCCCGTCCTTTCGATGAGGCCTGCCCAGACGGCGAGGAGAAGCGCGGCCAGCGCTGCGAACCAAAGGCCGTCGACACCCAACCGGTGGAAGCTAAGCGCGCCTATGATCGCGCCTGTGACGAGGCTCGACCACAGTAACAAGTGTGGGAGCCAATCCCATCTGGGTCCGCCCAGCAGCGCCATGCCGATCCGCTGCCCCGCCTTCACGACCGCACCGGTCATATAGGTGAGGCCGATGCTCACTTCGCCATCGCGCTGGAAAACGAGATTCTCCGCTCCCATCGCAGCAGCCATGAGCAGCGGTGCGAATGCGCCCGCGCCGACGTGCGCGAGCGTCGCGCTCGAGGCGAGGAGCAATGACACGAGTCCCAAGACAGCGGACTTCCGGCGCTTCTGAACCAGGGTGGCCACGAGCGTGGCCGCGATCACCCCCGTGAGGAACGCACCAATCAATCCCAGCGCGATCAACGCCGTCACCGACCGTTCGGCCGCCCCGATGGCGAGCCGTGTGGAGTTGCCGCTCATGAACGACACAAACATCCCGCCTGCGGCCAGGAAGCCGAGCCCGTCGACGTAGCCCGCCAGCCCGGTAAGACAAAAGGCGAGCCACTTTCGTCGCCGTTCAAGCACGCCGATCATTGAACCCACATACTCCTGCTATCCGAAACTGATGCCCGGGCGGGCACGCCGCTTCCAGTCCGCGCCACCAGAAAGCGATAACGGTAGAAGGTTCGTCGGGGCGGATCGCCAGCGCACAGGCGCTGGACGCTCCCTAGCTAGGCCTGGCGACCGAGCCCATGCAATGTGAGTGTCTGGTAAGCGGCACGGCCCCTGCTGCTGGAGCCGGTCGGCAGGGAATTCCAAATGTTTCCCTGCCGCCCTAGCGAGACTGTTGCGGCCTGGGCGAGGCGCAACGGGCGAGCCATCAAGCTCGGCGAAGCTTAAACCCGAGCCCGAGAAGAACAACGCCAGCGATGATCGCGTACGTTCCGATTACCCAGGCGGCAGACGGCAAGGTCGTGAGCGGATCGATGACCAGCAGGACGACGATCATAAGCCCGACAGCGACCGATAGAGCGCCAGACAGGCCCATCAGCCATTCGCCGCGGATTACCTTGCGCAACGTCACTGCCGCAGCAATTTCGAGGGCACCGGTGACGATCGCCCAGACGGCCAACATGATGAGCGTAACCAGCGCATAGCCCGCGGTCACGGCTACGGGCATCAGCAGGAACAGGACCGCAGTCGCGATGCCGATGATCCCGCGGATCACATAGGCCCACCAGCGCTCCTCCTTACGGCGGGCGCCGCGCACCGCGGCGACCAGGGACAGAATGCCATCGGCGCCGGCGTAGCCGGCGAACACCATCGCAAAGGCGAACAGGGCGCTGAGCGGGAACAGGAAGGAAACGACGCCAAGCGCCAGCGCGAGGACACCGCGGAAGACGATCCAGCCCCAGTTGCGGCGCAGTGTCCCCAACATCGGTTGGCTGACCGCTTCGGGCTCGTCGGAAACGGCATTGATCTTAACTCGAACCACGAAAGCCTCCCTTTTCTGCCGGCCGATAGGACGGCGACGCGACGTCGCTATGCTCGCTGACGCTCCCCCATGAGGTTCAGCAGCAGCTGGAACAGGTTGATGAGATCCAGATAAAGGGACAGCGCCCCCATCACGGCCAGCTTCTCGCCGGATTCGGTGTCCGCATAGGCGAAGTATTGACTCTTCAATCGCTGGCTGTCCCAGGCGGTCAGGCCGGTGAACACCAGCACGCCGATGATCGAAACGGCGAACTGCAGCGTGTCGGAGGCGAGGATCAGGTTGATTAGGCTCGCGATGATGACGCCGACAAGCGCGACCATGAGGAAGGTCGACCAGCGCGAGAGGTCGACATTGGTCGTATAGCCCCACAGGCACATCGTCGCGAACAGGGCCGCGGCCGAGAAGAACGCCAGCGCAATGCTGGTGCCGGTGAACACCAGGAAGACGCTGGCCAGCGACAGTCCCATGACGCCTGCGAATGAATAGAAAGCGATCCGCGCAGTGGTGGCGCTCATCTGCTCGACGCGGAAGGAGAAGAATAGAACGAAGGCGAGCGGCGCCATGATCACGACCCATTTGAGGGGCGTGTTGAAGATCGGCTGATAGAGAGCTGGCGTGCTGGCGACGAGGAAGGCGACAAGTCCGGTAAGGACCAGTCCCTGCGCCATCGTGCGGTAGATGCCAAGCATGTAGCGGCGAAGACCGGCGTCGTAAGCGACCGCGCGCCCCGAGGCGCCGTGCAAATCCGCGCCAGACCTTTCAAATGGCGTGTTCATCTGCACATCTCCAATGGAAGGTGCAGCGATCGAGGAAGCACGTGCTGGTCCGGCCTCGCGCCTTCCCGACACGGCCTGGGAGCAGTTCGCGGCGTTCCGGACCTTTGAAGGCTCGTCGAGCGCTGCACAGCGCCCGCGTCCACGATCGGCAGGGGCCATCGCGTCACCCACCTTTGGAGCACTGAACCAAGCGAGATCACGGGCTGTCCGTCCTTGCCGAAGTCTTGCGGTCCTCTTGAGCAGTGCCGTAGCGAATCGGCCGCAATCGCCCGCTGATCTACATCACCTCGTCGCCGCGACTCTCGAGGCAATGTCCGCTCGTGCGCTGCGCGAACGTGCATGCGCATTGGCACTCACATGGGTGAAGTGCCAGGAACGTGCGGCAGATCTCTTGATGGTCGAAAGTCGTCTTCCTAGCTCTGCCGAAACCGACCGTTCCCCGCGAACGGGAGGGTCATCACATCATGATCTGCTTTGGAGGTAATGCATGCATTTCCGTCCCCTGCACGACCGTGTCGCCGTGCGTCGCATCGAAGCCGAGGAAAAGACGGCCGGCGGCATCATCATCCCCGACACTGCCAAGGAGAAGCCTCAGGAGGGCGAGGTCGTCGCCGTCGGGCCCGGCGCCCGCGACGAGACCGGCAAGCTCGTCGAGCTGTCCGTCAAGGCCGGCGATCGCGTCCTTTTCGGCAAATGGTCCGGCAGCGAGGTCAAGATCGACGGTGAGGAACTGCTCATCATGAAAGAGAGCGACATCCTCGGGATCGTCGAGACCGAAGCGTCGTCGAAATAGGGCAGCGTACCCACAGAAATCCACGCGAACATAGGAGGAAACGATACAATGGCTGCAAAGGAAGTCCGTTTCTCGACCGACGCGCGTGACCGCATGCTGCGAGGCGTCGACATCCTCGCCGATGCGGTCAAGGTCACGCTCGGGCCGAAGGGCCGCAACGTCGTGATCGACAAGAGCTTCGGCGCGCCGCGGATCACCAAGGACGGGGTCACGGTCGCCAAGGAGATCGAGCTCAAGGACAAGTTCGAGAACATGGGCGCACAACTGATCCGAGAGGTCGCGTCCAAGACCAATGATCTCGCCGGCGACGGGACCACGACCGCGACCGTGCTCGCCCAGGCGATCGTCCGCGAGGGCGCCAAAGCGGTCGCCGCCGGCATGAACCCGATGGACCTGAAGCGCGGCATCGATCTCGCCGTCGGAGCCGTGGTCGACGATCTCAAGGCGCATGCGCGCAGGATCAGCGCGAACAGCGAAATCGCCCAGGTTGCCACGATCTCCGCGAACGGCGACACCGAGGTCGGCCAGATCCTTGCCGAGGCGATGGAAAAGGTCGGCAACGAAGGTGTCATCACCGTCGAGGAGGCAAAGAGCCTCGCGACCGAGCTCGAAGTCGTGGAGGGCATGCAGTTCGACCGCGGTTATCTCTCGCCCTATTTCATCACCAACCCCGAGAAGCTGCGGGTCGAGCTGGAAGATCCGTACATCCTGATCCACGAGAAGAAGCTCTCGAACCTGCAGGCGCTGGTGCCCCTGCTCGAAAAGGTAATCCAGTCGGGCCGCCCGCTGCTGATTATCGCCGAGGACGTCGAGGGCGACGCGCTGGCTACCCTGGTCGTCAACAAGCTGCGCGGCGGGCTCCAGGTCGCGGCCGTCAAGGCGCCGGGCTTCGGCGATCGGCGCAAGGCGATGCTCGAGGACATCGCCGTCCTCACCGGCGGCAATGTCGTCAGCGAGGACCTCGGCATCAAGCTCGAGAACGTCACCGTCAACATGCTCGGTCGCGCCAAGAAGGTGGTGATCGACAAGGACGACACGACGATCATCGATGGCGCCGGCCAGAAGTCGGACATCGACGGCCGCGCCGCGCAGATCCGCCAGCAGATCGAGACGACCACCTCCGACTATGATCGCGAGAAGCTGCAGGAGCGGCTCGCCAAGCTCGCCGGCGGCGTCGCCGTGATCCGTGTCGGCGGCGCCACCGAGGTCGAGGTGAAGGAGAAGAAGGACCGGGTAGACGATGCGTTCCACGCCACGCGCGCTGCGGTCGAGGAGGGCATCCTGCCCGGAGGCGGCATCCCGTTGCTGCGCGCGGTCAAAGCGCTGGAAAGCCTCTCCGCGGCCAACGACGACCAGAAGGCCGGGATCGAGATCGTCCGCCGCGCCTTGAAGGCGCCGGCGCGCCAGATCGTCGACAATGCCGGCGAGGACGGCGCCTACGTGGTCGGGAAGCTCGGCGAGGGATCGGACTACAACTGGGGCTTCAACGCTGCCACAGGCGAGTATGAAGATCTCGTCCGCGCCGGCGTGATCGACCCTGCCAAGGTCGTGCGCACCGCTCTTCAGGATGCGGCGTCGGTTGCAGGGTTGCTCATCACGACCGAGGCGCTCGTCGCGGAGCTGCCGAAGGACGAAAAGCCGGCGCCGGTTCCCGCGATGGACTATTAAAGGATTGGGGGCCGCAAGGCCCCCATCCGAACACCCAGTGCCTTTCGTCTAGGCGGTGTCACCGCTCGCGCTCGCCGCCGCCCGGATTTCGGCAAGTTTCGCGGCCAGTTCGTCCTGCCGAAAGGGCTTCATGAGGCGCGGAAAGTCCGGAGTGATCTCGCTGCTCTCGGCATAGCCCGAGACGATCAGGACGGGTGTGCGCGCCCGCAGCGCGCGGCCGAGGGCAACGCCCGACATCCCTGTCATCAGATGATCGGTGACCACGACGCTCGGGTTCATGCCGCACTTCACCAGCTCCAGGGCGTCCTCCGCCGATTTCGCCTCGGTCACCTCATAGCCGATCGCGGAAAGCATCTGGCTGATGCTCGAGCGGACGAGATCGTCATCGTCGACAAGAAGGGCGGTTCCCTCCTGGGGCAGCACTCCCTCGATCTTTGGCGCCGCGCGCTGCGGGGTCTCCGTCGACACGGGAAGGAGAATCTCCACCCGGGTCCCTGCATCGGGAGCGGTCGTGATCGTGAGGGTTCCGCCGAGTTGCCGCGCAAGGCCATGCGCCATCGAAAGGCCAAGCCCTGTCCCCTTGCCCAGCCCCTTGGTCGAAAAGAACGGCTCCACGGCTCGCTTGGCCGTCTCCTCATCCATACCGATCCCGGTATCCGAGACCGCGAGGCTGATATAGCTGCCGGCGCTCAGGCCCTCATCATTTTCCGCGCTGAGATGCCGGGCAGATGCCGAGATGCGGAGCGTGCCCCCTTCGGGCATCGCGTCCCTCGCGTTCACGCAAAGGTTGAGGAGCGCCATCTCGACCTGGTTGTGATCGGCGCGTGCGGAAGGCAGCCCTTCCGGCATCTCGATCACCAGGCTGATTCTTGGCCCGATCGTCGATCCGACCAGTTCGGCCATGCCGCGCACCAGCGTGCCGATATCGACCGCGCGGAGCTGCAGCGGCTGCTGCCGCGCGAAGGCCAGCAGCCGCTGCACGAGCGCCCTCGCCCGCTCGGCCGACTGTATGGCACCCTCGATGAGGCGGCGCTGGCGCTCCGTGCCAACTCCGCTGCGACTCAGGATGTCTAGCCCGCCCACCATCGGCGTCAGCAGGTTGTTAAAGTCGTGGGCGACGCCGCCGGTAAGCTGACCCATCGCCTCGAGCTTCTGCGCCTGACGGAGCGCCTCCTCGGCACGCTTGCGGTCGGTGATGTCGAGCGCTTCCACGATGAGTGCCAGCGTATCGCCTTGCGGACCACGCATCGGCCGCATGCCCACGTCGAACGAGCGCGGGCCGATCGGAAGATGGATGGTCAATTCTTTTTGCAAACTCACGCCCGCTGCGACGCGCAGCACACCAGCCTTCACGGCGTTGTGGAGGTCGGGCGAATGCGCGAACCACGGGGTCTCCCAGAGGAGCTTGCCGACCACATCCTCGAGCCGCGCTTCGATCCCCGCCAGCGCCGTGGCGTTCGCGTCGAGGACGGTCCCATCGAGATCGATGAGCAGCTGATATTGATTGTTGGTCTGGAAAATCGCCCGCATCCGCGCTTCGCCCAACGTTAGCTCGGCGGTCCGCTCCTCGACCTTGCGCTCAAGGGAGCCGGCGAGGCTACGCAGCTCCTCGAGGCGCGCGCGTGCCTCATATTGCCGGCGGCGGGCGCGCAGCGCCGCGCGCGCCAGGCTCATGAGGGTAGTCGGATGGAAGGGGCGTTCGAGGAAGCTGACGTTCCCGAGCCGCTCCAGCAAGCGGGAAGCCTCGGGGTTGCGTTCGAGCCCGCTGCCCTGGTGCACGAGCAGAACGAACGGAAAATCGGACCATTCTGGCTGGTCCGCGATCCATGCCTGTAGCGACCCGGTGTCGGCACCGATCAGCGCCTCCGAGGTGACCACCGCGAGGCCTGCGCCTGCCCGGATCTCCTCGACCAGCCGGGCGACCGAGGGACATTCGAGCGCGGTGATGCCCGCGTTCGCCAAAACGGATGCGGCGACGTCTGCATCCCGGCCGAAAGGCGCGAGGATCAGCGCGCGCTCGGAATGTTCGGGCATCAATGGCGTTCTTCGATCAGCTCAGGTGCATCCCCGAAGAGGCTGCACACGCCGCGCGCCATTCCCTGGAACGAGACCAGCGCTTCGCCGATCCGGACCCCTTCGGCGCCAATGCTATATTCGCGAATGGTGTCTTCATGCGCACCGGTTCGCTTCTTCACGACCGAAATCGCCCGGCGAAGACGGCCGCGGGCCTCGAAGTAGCGCAGCATGATCACCGTGTCGGCGAGATAGGTGACATCGACGGGAGATTGCGTATTGCCGACCAGCCCGCGCTGCGCGATGGTGACGAACGTCGTTGCGCCCTGGCGGTTCAGATACTGCAGCAGCTCGTGCATGTGCAGCACCAGGGCGTTCTCGCCCGGCATCGCGGCCTGGTAACCATTAAGGCTATCCACCACCACCGTCCTCGCGCCATTCTCCTCGACGCATTTCCGGACCCGCGCTGAAAGCTCTCCGGGGGTGAGCTCGGCGGCGTCGATCTGCTCGACCTGCAAGGCACCGGCGTCCATCATCGCGATGATGTCGATTCCAAGCCCTCTTGCCCGTTCGGCCAGGAGTCCGACCTCCTCGTCGAACACGAACAACGCCGCCTTCTCTCCTTTCTTCACGGCCGCAGCGACGAACGTCAGCACGAGCAGAGACTTCCCCGTTCCTGCAGGGCCCAGGATCAGCACGCTCGATCCACGCTCCAGACCACCCCCCGTCAGCGCGTCCAGTTCGGCGATCTCGGTCGTGACCTTGTCGCGCTCGAAGCTGGACCGGTGCTCGGCCGAGATCAGGCGCGGAAATACGCGGGCGCCGCCTCGTTCGATGACGAAGTCGTGATAGCCGCCGCGAAAGCCTCGCCCGCGATATTTGGCGACCCTGATCCGCCGGCGCTCCGGACCGTATTCTCTTGCGAGCTCCTCCAGGCAGACCACACCATGCGCGACGCTGTGAACGGTCTTGTCTTCGGTCTCCGTCGTCATGTCGTCGAGCATCAGCACGATCGTACCCTGGCCCGCGAAATAGTGCTTCAACGCGAGGACCTGTCGCCGGTAGCGAAGCGAGCTCTGCGACAGCAGTCTGATTTCCGAGAGGCTGTCGAGGACCAGCCGGTCGGGCTTCGATCGCGTGAAGGCTTCGAATATTCTCCGGGTCGTCTCCACCAGCTCGAGGTCCGACGAGTAGAGCAAGCTCTGCTGCTGCTTCTCGTCAACGAGGCTATCGGGGGAGATCAACTCGACGATCTCGACGCCGTCGAGCGCCCACCCGTGCGCTGCGGCGGCGGCGCGCAGCTCTTCCTCGCTTTCGGAGAGCGTCAGATACAGCACCTTCTCTCCGTTCCGGGCCCCTTCGAGCAGGAACTGCATCGCGACCGTGGTCTTGCCCGTTCCCGGCAGGCCCTCGAGGAGAAAGACTCTGCCGCGGCTCAACCCTCCACCGAGGATGTCATCAAGGCCCGGCACTCCCGTTCCAGCAGGTTCTTCGCTATTCATCGTACAACTTGCCCCCTTCGAGCATGGGTTCCCCCGACCGTTCTGCGCGACCCGCGCCGCCTGACGATGTATCGCGGGGATGGAGCAACCCTCGTCGGACATGCCGACAAAGCACCCAGCAAAGCCTGGATTGCTGCCCCACGGCGCCCCGCCAGAAAGGGTGCCGGATAAAACATGTATTCGTCGCTGAGCTAGATCAGTCAATCATGCAGGTGCCGGTCAGCCGCTACCCTGCTCGAGGAGCCTGGCGAGCGTTACCCGCCCGCCTGTTCCCCACTGCGCCGATCACCTCCCCCACAGTTTCTCGCCGCGAAGACAACCGCTCGTGGCACTTTACCCCGCCGGTAAAGTGCCACAGCTGTTCATCCCCGGGCTTCTCGCATCGGGAAATTGTCGGATCTAGTCGTCAGAAGACGCACGACGGGCGGCTCACCTTGCCAAATTTTGCCAAACTGCGTATCTAGAACGCCATGAGCACGATGAACATCTCGCTGCCCGACACCCTCAAGGCATTCGTGGACGAGCAGGTCGCGGGCCGCGGCTACGGCACAAGCAGCGAGTATGTCCGCGAACTCATCCGCAAGGACCAGGATCGCCAGCGGTTGCGCCGGCTGCTGCTCGACGGTGCCGAATCTGCCCCGGGCGATCCAGCGGACGACCCGTATTTCGAGGGGCTGCGCGCGCGGGCTCGCCGCACGGCATGACCGCCAAGCGGGTCGTTCCGCGCGAACAGGCTCATCGCGACGTCGAAAACGCTATTGACCATTATGCGCGCGAGGCCGGGCCGGAGATCGCGCTTCGCTTCGTGAATACGCTCGAAGCAGCTTACCGCATGATAGGCGAGCAACCCGGGATCGGTTCCCCGCGCTACGCACATGAACTGGCCCTGCCCGGTCTGCGACATCGCCGGCTCGCCCGCTTTCCGTGGCTCGTCTTCTACGTTGAGCGGGACGATCACATCGATGTCTGGCGCGTGCTCGACGCGCACCGCGACATCCCGGCCTGGCTTGACGATCCCGAAGGCGATGACCGCACATCGCGCTGAGGTCGAGCACGCCAGGCGCTTTCTGAAGACTCCGCAGTCGCGAAACTCGATGCGCGAAACCTCGGAAAGTCCGACCTACCGCAAGAAGGGGGATTCACATGGGAATCAAGATGTGCTTGATTCGTTCTCATGTTCCAGCCGGACTTCTTCGCCGCCGCCACCGATGCGGATCGATCAGCATCGCAGGACGCACCCGCGCTGGACCTGCCGGCTCTTCTCGATCGCCTGACGGCGGTTTGCGAACGCCCACGCTATAGCTTCATGGTGCTCAATCTGATCGCGCAGGCGAGCACACAAAGCGGCTCGGCCGGCCCCTACGTCCGTGACGGGGACCGCCAGGTGCCGGTGCGGGACTGGCTCTGCGATGCCCTCGCTCCGGTCGCCCGGCGGGATCCCCGCCGTCTTGCGATCGCAAGGAAAGTTCGATCGGAGCTCGAGCAGCGCAATGAGCTTCCATCCGACATAGCCGCCGCCGAACAGCTGATCGCCGCGGAGGTTCAGAAGCGAATCCGTCTCTCCGGGCGCACGAACGTGAGCCGAGCGGTTTCGGAACTCGTCAGGGCCGGCTTCGTGCGGCGGCACTATCAGGGCTACCGCGTCGACCATCACAACCGCGGTGCCCAGCGCCAGGCTGTCTACACGGTCACCGACGAGGTGCGGCGCGCGCTTCATCCGCGGTAATGAGCTTGGCGAAAGACTATCCGGCGGCTGCCTGAAGCCCTTGGACAAGCAGCCACAATCGCCGTCAGGGCCCGACGTCAGCCGCACGTGTCTTCACCCGAAGGCCCGTGCTTGCCGGGAAGCCGAGCGCGCTCGCCACGCGATCATTCCATCCATAGGGATCGGAGCGCACCACCGGCTCGCCTGAATCGTCGAAGAGCACCGTCTGGTAGAGCATGCGGACCGGTACGGGTTGCGGCAGCGCGACGTAGCTCTCCTTGCCCGTGGCGCGGGCCCGGTGCCATTCGGCATCAACGCCCTGATCGCGTGCGAGCATCTCGGCGAAGCCAAGAGCGTCCTCGACGCGCACGCAGCCATGGCTGCGCTGCCGCTGCACTTCGGAGAACAGCGCCTTGGCGGGCGTGTCATGCAGATAGATGGACTGCTCGTTCTGCATGTCGAATTTCACAAGCCCAAGCGCGTTCTTCGGACCCGGCTGCTGGACGATCCAGCCATCCTTCCACACCATGTTGTTGCGACGGAGATAGCCGGCGCCCTTGCCGGCGAGCTCCTTGCGCTGGATCGAGCGCGGCACGGTCCAGGTGGGGTTCGCAACCAGCCGCAGGATCGGCGATCCAAGCTGCGGGGTCGCGGTCTCCGGTTCGCCGACAACCACTTTGCGCGTGTCGACGAGCTTGCCGTCGCGCCAGTAGGCCAATCGGGCGGCGGCGAGATTGACATCGATGCGGGTCGCCGGCGGGTTTCTCTCGAGCCACCGCAGCCGCTCCATGTTGACTGCGATCGCACGCGCTCGGTCCGCGTCCGAGAGATTCAGGATCTCCAGCGCATCGGTTCCGATCATCCCATCGGGATCGATGCCATAGTCAGCCTGCATCCGCTTGACCGCAGCCACCATCGGCGGCGTATAGACAGCGCCGGCGGCGGCCTTGTCGAGATAATCGAAGGCTACGAGCTGCGCGGCGATAGCCGGTATGCGCGGATCGCTCTTGCCCGGTTCGATGGGCTTGCCCGCGTCCGGTATCGGCGTGGGAGGCGCGTTGCTCGACTTTCGAAGCGCAACATAGGCCTGCGACAGCCTGCGGTAATTCTCGTCCCCCGGCGCCAAGCTCTCCAGCCACTCGTCCAGCTTTCCTTCCTGCATCGCGCGCGCAAGACCCGCCCGAAGATCAACTTGCGGGCGTGGGACGGTGTAGATGTCGAAGAGCTTTGTCGGATCGGCCGCCCCGCGAGCCAACGTGCCCGCATATGCGAGCGCGGCCTTCGTCAACGCCGCGTCGCGACCCGCTGTGCCCGATCGCTGCTCGAGCGGAAACGGCAGGCGGTCGAGACCGTGAGCCGCACGGGCCTCCATGGCTTTCCTGAGCTGGCCCACCAAAGCCTCGGTCCAGGCTGGTTGGGAAACCGTTCCCCCAGCCTCATGCTGACTCGATGGATTGGTGCGAACCTCGCATGCAGACAGGCCCAGCGAGCCGGCCAGCAACAATGGAACGGCCACATTCACGCGCACTATCATCCCCTTCTAATCGAACCGCAACGCGGCAAAGGCGGTTCCGCTCCGAAGTCCGTCGACCGGCATCCAGGTTCACGAAACGCGCCTCGGCTATGGGCGACCCCTGACAGTTTCACCCCCTCCCCCCCACTGCCATGATTTCGTCTCCGTCGATGCGGTCGTGGCACATCAGCAGCCAGTGCGCGACACGGGTCTCGACCTGGTGATGCACATGGCAGACAATGCCGTGCGCCAGCTAGACTATGAACGTCGGCACATAGAGCTTGAGAAGCGCACGCAGGGGAGGACTCTGCTCCATCAGCTCGATAAGCGTCGATGTATCAATGCGGAGGCCAGTTGCCCCATCGACCTGTACGATCGTGTCGTGCCGAGAACATTCGGCCCCCATCAGCGCGCAAAAGCCTGACAGACCATCACGTCCAAAGATGCCGACTTCCGTGCTGCCGCTCTCCGGCAACGTCGAGACGACGGTCGCAACCCCTCCCTCGGGAAAGTAGATGTGTTCGATCGGTTCGCCCGCCACGACCAGCTTCTGGCCTCGCCCCAACTCGACCGGTGTTAGATGCGGTCGCAGCAGACCGAGATCATCGTTTCCCATCCGTGAAAAAAGGAGATTGGAAGTGAATGATCTACGCGAATCTAACGAGCGCACCCCTCACAGGCTGTGCCAAAGCCCGTCAACATGTTCAGGCGGCCGGCGGCGCATGATGCCAGGGCGCGGGGTGAATCAAGCCGCAGCGAGCAGTTTGATCAACCCACGGGCGTTTGCGGCATGGGTGATGTGATAAGGTACGACTGAGAGTGCGGTTTCAGCCTTCACCCGTCTCAGACCACGAATGAGGAAGCGCGCGCCGACCAATCGATCATTATTCCGGGCGCCGGCAGATGCTGAAGGTAGTCGAGGCTATTCGGCTATGAAGCCGAACGTCCGGAGCGCCAGGTCGATCTGTGCGACGATCCGCTTGCGTGTGAGGCTCTCGCTCCTGCCGAACAGGGCGCAGAGGTGAAGGTCGCCCATCGCCGCGCCCAGCAGCATTCCCGTCACGCGCTCGACATCGCCGATGCTCGGGCACGGACGTTCCAGCTTCACCCGTTCCACGGCCGCCACCAGATAGCGATAGCCTTTCGCCATCACGCGCTCATGGAAATCATCGGCCAGTTCCGGCGCGTGCTCGGCCTCCGCGATGAGAAGCCGCGTGAGGCGGACCTGCCGTGGCGACAGCACGAAGGCGATCACCTCCATCAGGCGGTGGCGCAGCTCCGCCAATGGATCGGCGATCGGCACAGCGTCGCGATCGTCCCAGGGGCAATCATCGGCGGCGACGACAATCGCGGCCAACAGCCGGCTCTTGTCCGTATAGAAGGCGTAGATCGTCTTCTTCGACATGCCGGCGGTTCGCGCCACGTCCTCCATCGTGGCGGCGCCGTAGCCGCGCGTTGTGAACACCTGCTCGGCGGCCTGAAGGATGCGCCGCCGCCGCTCGGTGTCCGAATAGAGCGGAGGTCGTCCCGCCCTGGCGATGGCGTGATCGGGAAGTGTCGAGGAGGTTCTTGACATTACGGAACGATATCGTTTCCTATCACGGTTCAAAACGCTACCGTTTCCGAACCGCCAGCGCAAATCCGGGGCGGAGTGGAAGATATCCGGCAAGGTCATTCGCATTGCAGCCCATAGCATCAAGACGCATCGCACCCATCCTCGGAAGCCTCGGCGCGCTCGCCCCTTTGGCCATCGACATGTATCTTCCGGGCATGCCGCGGATCGCCGCCGATCTCCATGCCGGCGAAGGCGCCGTGCAATTCAGCCTCATGACCTTCTTCGCGGGCCTGATGATCGGTCAGCTCTTCTGCGGCCCGCTCTCCGACAGGATCGGGCGCAAGCCGACGATCTATGCGGGACTGGCGCTGTTTGTCGCCGCTGCGCTCGGCTGCGCGAGCGCGGCGACGCCCGAACAGTTGATCGCCTGGCGCTTCGTGCAGGGCCTTGGCGGCTCGGTCGGCATGGCGATCAGCATGGCCATCATCCGCGATCTCTACACCGGCCATGCCGCCGCCCGCCTGATGGGGCTGATGATGATGGCGCTCAGTGTCGCGCCCGTCATTGCGCCGCTGCTGGGAACGGCCATCCTTGCCTTTGCACCCTGGCCGGCCCTGTTCGTGCTGCTGGCGATCGTCGGCGCTGGCTGTGCGCTACTGGTCGCCACCGTTCTGCCAGAGACGCGGCCGCCTGCCCTGCGGACCGCGACCCGCCCGGCCGACGTGGCGCGCAACTATCTGCATCTGATCGTCAGCCGGCGCTACATCGCCTATGTCGGTGTGATGGCCGTCGCACAGGCGGGTTTCTTCGCTTACCTCGCCGGCTCGTCCTTCGTGTTCATCTCCGTCCACGGCCTGACCCCGGCCGCCTACAGCCTGATCTTCGCCATGAATGCCGTCGGCCTGACGGCCGGCGCGCAACTCGCGCCTCGTCTCATGCATCGCTTCGCCCCGCAGACGATCGTTCGCGCGGCGCTGGCCGTTTATGCGGCGGCAGCGGTCATTCTCGCCCTGCTCGAACTGGGCGGCGGCGCGGGCATCGTGGCGCTGGCCGCCTTGCTGTTCGTGGCAATCACCGCGCTCGCCTTCGTGATGCCGCTGAACAGCATGATGGCGCTCGAATCCTATGGCGCCATCTCGGGCACGGCCGCAGCACTGATGGGCACGATCCAGTTCGCGGCGGGAACCCTCGCATCGCTCATCGTCGGACTCACCGCCGACGGCACCGCATTGCCGATGGTGCTGACGATCGCGGTAAGCGGCATCGCCGCCTGCCTGCTTGCCTTTGGTGTCTTTCCGAGGGCGCGCGTCTTCGAATTGCAGAAGGAACCCGCATCATGATCGGAATCACCGGCGCCACCGGCAAGCTCGGCCGGCTCGTCATCGACACGCTCTTGCAGACGATCCCCGCATCCGACATCGCAGCGCTGGCGCGCAGCCCCGACAAGGCCGCGGAGCTTGCCGCGAAGGGCGTCGCCGTGCGGCAGGCCGACTATGATCGGCCCGAGACTCTCGACAGCGCCCTTGCCGGGATCGAGCGGCTACTGCTGATCTCGTCGAACGAGATGGGTCGGCGCGTGCCCCAGCACCGCGCGGTGATCGCGGCGGCACAGCGCGCAAAGGTGAAGCTGCTGGCCTATACCAGCCTGCTCCATGCCGACCGCTCGCCGCTCGCGGTGCGGGAGGAGCACGTCGCGACCGAGGCGGCATTGGCCGAGGCCGCTATTCCCCACGTCCTGCTGCGCAACGGCTGGTATATCGAGAATTATACGGGCAGCGTCGGCATGGCGATCGATAACGGGTCGATCATCGGCGCCGCCGGTGACGGACGCATCTCGGCCGCCGCGCGCGCCGACTATGCCGCTGGTGCGGCGGCCGTCCTGACGGCCACGGCCGATCAGTCAGGCCAGGTCTATGAGCTTGCGGGCGATACGGCCTTCACTCTCGCCGAGCTCGCGGCGCAAATCACCCGGCTTTCCGGCAAGACCGTCACCTATCGCGACCTGCCGGCGGACGAATGCCGGGCGGCGCTCGTGGTGCGCGGCCTGCCGGAGCCGATCGCCGCGCGGATGGTCGCCTCCGACATCGGCATCGCCAAGGGCGGCCTGTTCGATGACAGCCGCCAGCTCAGCCGGCTCATCGGGCGGCCGACCACGCCGCTGTCGGAGGCCCTCGCAACGGCGCTGAAGGACCGACCCATCAACGCACATTGAGTCCCAGTTCGCTCAAGAGCTGGCCGGCCTGCTCGCGGGAGATCGTCGCACCGCGAAACAGGCTGGCGTCGACAAGCCGTAAGCCGCCCAGGTCGGCGCCGCGCAGATCGGCGCCGTCGAAACGCGATCCCGTCATGACCGCATCGCGCAAACTGCACTCCTCGAAGATCGTCGCGCGGAAGTCGCACCTGCGCAGATCGGCTTGCCCGAAGTCGATCTTCTTCAGGATCCGCTTGCGGAACGATAATCCCGGCAATTTGGCATGGATCAACAGGGTTTCATCAAAGCGGATATCGAGCGCTTTCGCGTTCGACAGGTCCGCGCCCGTCAGCTTGCATCGCTCGAATTTCGCGGCGGCAAGGGTTGATTCGCGCAGGACGCAATTATTGAAGTCGCTGGCGACGAAGATGGCGTCGCTCAGGTCGGCTCCGGTGAATTGCGCGAAAGCGGCGCGGCAAGACCGCCAGGCCGTGCCCTCCAACTTCGCGCCGGTGAAGTCGGCGCGGCGCAGATTGCATCGCTCGAACGTCCAGCGGGATAGGTCCAGTCTGGCGAGGTCGGCCGCTTCGAGATCGCAGTCGATGAGATGAGACGGGGACGCGAGCAGGCGCTCGACATCGGCCCGGGTCAACGCCTGGTCGTGAATTGAGCGATCGGAAAACAGATTATCCACTGGTGACTGGTAGCTCGGTCAGCCAATGTTATCCACACTCGCCATGCCTCTAAGCAATGGCCGCCCGCGGGAAGTCGTGCGTGAATGCGAAATAGCCGATTTAGGGACTATTGGGATTCACCGTGAGTTGATGACGGCGGCTGCGAGTTAGATCATGGCTTCGAAGCTGGGGTCGCTTTTGCAGGCGCGCATGGCGGTGCGTTTGAACTCCTTCAGTTTACAGAAGAAGTTTTCGATCAGATGGGTCCAGGTATAGACGGCGGCATCGATCTGTCGTGCGCCGATGCGTTTGGGGTGCTGCGAGATGATGACGGCGGCGCCGCGCTCATCCAGGTCGGCGAGGATGGCGTTGCTGTCGAAGGCCTTGTCCGCGATCAGCCCTTCAAAGGCGAGGCCGTCGATGAGCGGCGCCACCTCGACGCTGTCGAAGCGCTGGCCGGGGCACCAGCCGGAAGCGCACCAGATTGCCGAGCGCATCGGTCAGCGCCAGGTTCTTGGTCGTCATGCCACCTTTGGAGCGGCCGATGGCCTGGCGCTGATTCCCCCTTTTGCGCCCTGCCCGTGACGGTGGACTTTCGCGATCGTTGCATCGACCATGGCGTATTCCAGGTCAGGCTCGTCCGACAGCGCGTCGAAAATCCGCTTGAACACATCAGCTGCACGCTAGTCGCGAAACCGCCGGAGCGCCGTGCTCCAGTTGCCGAACCGCTCCGGCAGATCGCGCCACGGACTGCCCGTGCGCGCAATCCACAGCACCGCCTCCAGAAACAGCCGGTTGTCTCTACCGCTACGCCCAGGGTCAGTCGGCTTACCCAGACAATGCGGTTCAATCCTCGCCAATGGGCGTCGGTCAGCCATCTCGATCCATTCGCAGCGTGAGTCACATCCGCAACGCAAAGTGAATCTGGAGGGTTCTGTGAGATCGCGCCGCGGTGAGCGTCGACCTTGGCGCCATGGAGGCCAGGATTTTGGCCGACCCCAGTCTGATGCGCACGCGGCGCTGCACCGTCGAGCATCCCTTCGGGACGATAAAACGCATTTCTGGCGCGGTAGATTCCTCACGAGAGGTCTCCGACGGGTAAAGCCGAAGCCGTCCTCTCGGTATTGGCCTACAACATCATCCACGCCACCAATATCGCCGGATCAAAGGCACTTCCGGGATAAGGCCTTCCCTCGTCCAAAACACGGGCGTCAAAGATTCATGGGTGGCGGGCAACTTCCAGTGAGTTTTGGCGAAGCCCGCCTCAGAAGCCCCCCGACATATCGGTGGAACGCCTATGAAGGGCGTGATACAAAATGGGAGGTCCAGCGTAACCTGCCCCACCTCCATCGTCGGGTAGCCGGCACTTGACACGCGAGACCTTAATCTGCGGCCGGCCGGAAGCCATTTCGGTGCAGGCGCACGACAGGATCCGAAAGGAGCACAACGGCTCCGCTCGGGTGGCGCGGGGCCGGCTCGACGCCGAACCACTCATTCGGGAGAGGCGCTGGAGGAGAGTTGCATGAGCAGGGAAGACCTTGAATATTACGTGCGTCGCGCACGCGATGAGGCAGCCGCGGCCGCGGCCGCCCACAGCGTCGAGGCGGCCTCGGCTCACAGGCTGCTGGCGATCGAATATGAGGGGCAGGCGCAGGAGCTAAGGGCAAGGCTGGAGGGCGCCGCGCGGGACAATGACGGGTGGCCCCTCGATGGACCAGTTCGGCGCCGACGGCCCAAGTTGTCGATTAGGACCGTGCGGGAGTTCGCCGACTAGGGCCGGCTTCACGTCAGCGAGAAGCAGAGCCCAAGCGCTCCGCCGGAGTTCCTAGTCCCTAGTTTATAGCTAACCTGGATCGCGATGACGATGCTGCGACAGTTACCGTCATCTCGGCCATGCGCGAGAGATCAGGAGCTGCGGCCCCCGCTGTGGCCCGCTCTTCAGCGAGCATTTCCCGTTTCGCGCCGGAGCCGCTCCTCCCTCACCACCTTGTTATCAAGCCTCGAACCTTGTAATGGACAGGTTCGGAGGTTCTTATGCTTAAGCTGGACGCCGCGACATACTTAATCACACAGGATAATTCAGCCGGTCCGATCATTCAGTTCGTCGACGATGGGTTTGAGCCTCACGGCCCGGTGACCGACGCCGATGGTAATGTCAGCACAGCGAGCGCGGTTGCCTACCTGGTCGCCTATGCGATTCTGGCAGGCGTTATCGGCTACTTCTTTCTCGCAATCTAGCGCCGCGGTCGCTCCCGCAGCTTCGGATCATTGAAGAAGCCGCGGTTGTGGTCGCGATTCACCTCTAGCTGGACGTCGACCGAACCCTGCACGGCGTTGGTCCGAGCAGCCTGCGCCGCGCCACGATCGCTCTCGAGCCGGTCTCCACCTGACTCGATAATCGACTGGGCGGCCCGAGGATCGCCGCCGGCAGGGCCGGACGGATTGTCTGATACGCCATGCGGTCGATACGAGCTCGCGACATCCGCCGCGCTATCGACACCTGGCCGGTGGACTTGGACGAGATCAGGCTCTTGCAGCTTACCAGCGATCTCTTCGCGAATGTCGTCCTGCTTCTCGCGCATCCAGCGCGCTACCATCTCCTGCCGAACGGCGCGCTGGTGGTCGCTGAGGTCAGTCGCCCACAACTCCGGAGCATCCAGGCCGGGGTTTGAAGCCTGTTGCGCCCGATACCACTGCGCCAGATCCTGGCTCATGTTCTCGCTCAGCTGCATGCCGTGCGTCTCGGCGTAACTGGCATCGCGGGAGAGCTGCTGCGACAACTCCTCGAGCTTTCGGGCCGTCTCCGTGTACGACCGGGCACGTGCCAGCGCCTGCTCGTGGGTGAGGGAGGAGCTGGAAGTGGTCGAAGCGCGGCTGAAAACGCCCGAGCGGTCATAAGTGCCATCGGAGGACGTTGCGCCCGTACCATTGGCATGCTCGTCCCGGACCCCGCTGCTCGCGGTACTGGAACTATCAGACGAACGAGTATCTGTCGTTCCATGCCGCAAGGTGTCCTGCTGCTGACCTTGCGTTGTGAGGCTGCCGCCCACGCCTGGCAAGCGACCGAGAACTCTTCCGATGCCGCTACGCGCGCCACCGGTGCCTTGCTGACCACCGCGCAATCCGACTGATACAGAGCCTGACACCTGGTTGACAGTACCCGCCGATCGGTCATGGCCGTTGGACACAGTCAGGCTCTGGCCGGTAGACGACCGATCCTCTAATCCTTGTGAACTGCTGCCAGTCGTCCGGTCAAACTGCTCAACCGACGTGTTCGACGAGCGGCCGCTGCTCGAATCCCAGCCAGACGAACGCTCGCTCGACGTGCCGTACGCACTCCGCTCGGTCTTGGTCCAGGTGAGCATCTCCTGTGCCGCATTGTCGTAGGCCTGCGACTGACGATGCGCCTCGCTTGCCATCTGCCGCCACTCGGCGACAGTGCCTGTCGACATGGTGGGCGTGAATCCCAACCGCGAGATCGCGCCGCTGGTGTCGAACACGTCCTGACCGTTGCCGAAGCCGTTGACGAGAGCGCCATTGTCCTGACGCCATCCGACACTCGCCGCGCCGCCCATGAAACTGGGTGCGGTCTGCCACTGGTCGGCCTGCCGCATGTTCGAGGTCGAGTTCGCCCAGCTCACGTTCCCGTAGGAATAATTGCCGGTAGTCTGCTCCAGCGCCGCAGCTTCCGCGGCATTCTGCGCCGGCGCCAGCATCGACGTCGCCTGCCCGGCGATCGACATCGCTCCCCGCGCGAGACCTCCCGCTAGGAAGGGTATGCTCATCAGCATGAAGCCTGCGATTGTCGCTGTCTCGCCGTTCACGGCGCCTATGCCGGCGTAGCTTCCGAGCGACATCCCGCCGGAGGCGACGCCGTTCGAGGCTGCCTCGGCGCGGGTCATGCAGATCATGTGCAGGATGACGTAAAGCGGTCCCCATGAAGCCAGATAGAAGAACCCCATCGCGTAGCCCTTCAACGAGCTCAGCCCTGTCTGTGGAAGCAGGAAGAGCGGGAAGATGACGGGGAACATCGCGAAGAAGACGACTGTGAGAACGATGTTCAGGATCGGCACCCAGGCCATCGCCTGTTGCGCGATTGAATTATAGGTGTTCCGAGCCTGAATGTCCGCCCGGGTCTGTGCGAAGGTGTCGATCGACGCCGCCCCGCTCCCGCCGGCCATCGAGTTTCGCGCCTGGATGAAGGCGTTGACGGCGGTGTTCTGCCTCATGACGCCAGTGAAATCGTCGCCCGAGCCTGTGAAGGCCGCATTCACGATCGGGACGTCGTGCTTGAGCTTCGCCGCGGCGACAGCATTGCTGAGCTTGGGATAGACCTCCTTTGCCCAAGGCTCCGCGTTCGCCTCGATCATGGTCGCCCATTGGCCGTTCAGCGTGTCATAGGCCTGGCGACACGTGACAATGAAGTTCTGGACCGAGCCGTCGCCTTGCCTCTCCAGCCACTCCTGCGACCGCGCTTGCGAGCCCGGCCCGATCGCCGCCCACAGGTCCGGCGCCTTCGCAAGGTTGGTGAGCGACTTCTGGTAGAGCATCACGTCGCCGAACAGGCAGTTCTTGAAGTGGTTCTCGAGGTTGGTCGAGAACTCCGCGTCGCGGATGGTGAAGTTGCGGGTCGCGTCGAATAGCCGGGCGCCGTACACCATGCCGTTCGTAGTGTAGTTGAGCTCTCCGGGCATGACGAAGACGGTCTCGGCCGTCCGGGTGAGCCAGTCGCCGATTTGGGTGGTGAAGCTCGCGAGGACCCCCAGGCCGAGAGGTACATTCGCCACCGTCGCGGGCGACAGGCTCGGATTGAGGCGGTCGGTCACCTTCACGTCGATCGTCGGGACCATGAGGCATAGGTAGATGCCCGTCGCCTGAAGGAACCAGTTCAACCACGCGCGGAAGTTGAGGGTGAAGGCGACGACGAGGAGCGAGTAGATCAGACCCATGACCATCACGACCCGCAGGAGCGAGCGGTAGCCCCCTCCCCCGGCCCACGCGGCTACGGCATTGAAAGTGTTGACGAGATACTCGCCCCCGCCAACGGTGAAGACCTCGAGCACGCCGCTACCTCCCTGTTACGCGCCTAGAGCAGGCCCTGCGCGTTCAGCCCCCGCGAAAAGTTGAGGGCTGATGACATGCCGGGGGTCATGGTGTTCTGAAGCGTCGACTCCAGCATGATGCTCCGGTTGATGATCTGCATCGTCACCTGGAGCTTGTTGCTCAGCTTGACGTCGCGCTGCGCGAACTTGGCGCGGGTCGCCGCGATCTGCTGGCGCCACTGCGAGGCCGTCTCCTGGTCCGCGGTCTGGTAGAAGACCTTCGCCTGCTCCACCCTGTCGAGCATGTTGTCGAGCATGGCGTTCAGCAGATCGACCGCGACGATTTCAGAGAGCGTCTGAGTCTCGCCGTCGGTGAGCGCGTAGTGGGCGTAGGCCTGAACCGCGAGTATCTTGTAGATCGGAACCGTCGCCATGTTCAGCAGCTGCTTCTCGGCTGCGTCGAGCGCGGTGTCGCTGCGAATTTTGGAGCTCATACTCTTGATCATCGTCGCGATCCGGGGCCGAAGCGCGCTTGAAGCAGGCACGCTGAGCGTCTGGTCCGAGACGTCGGTGCACGGGTCGTTGTTGCACTTCAGGATTTTCACTGCCGGCGCGTTCGCGGTGCCGTCGAGCAATGCCGTCACGACCGCCTCCTCGGCCGGTCCGTAGATCACCACCTTCGGGCCATGCTCGCTGCCTGTCGGCGGGGTCGTGACGATCGTCCCGACCAGCGTCATCACATATTCGGAGAAGGCCTGGTCGAATGCTCCGAACTTTGACGACTTCTTCAGCGCCTCCCACGTATAATTGTGCGGGTCGCCGATGATCTGCTCCTTCATCGCCGGGTCGGTGTTGCCAGCGAGCGTCGCGTCCCTCTGGCCCCCGTTGTTGCAGCCTTGGCGGGACGCGGCCCAGTCCGAGAAGACGCCCTGGCTGTTGCCGACAGCCTCGCAGATGGTCGATCGGGTGGTTTCCATCTGCGGCCAGATCCCGCCCACCAGCGCCTGCGCGGTCTCGCAGCTCGAGATGTTCATCTGGTTGAGGAGCTGAGCCTTCTGGCTGAACTCGTCCATGACCTTGCCGATCTCAGGCGAGACGCTGTCGATCGCCAGCTTGAAGGCGAAGCCGAGCGCGTTGTTCGCCGTCGCCTTCAGCATCGCGACGATCTCGCTCGCGTTGATGAAGCTGAAGGAGCCGGAGAACAGGTCGATACCCCCGCATCCCGCCCGCGCGCTTGGGAGCTGCAGGTTGAAGGGCGACACGCTCTTCTGCGGGAAGCGCGTCCAGACGTTGCCGAGCGAGTAGTAGCCGGCCGACTGCCCCTGGAACGCCGTTGGCCCGGTGACGTTCGCCGCGCCGCCGGCGTCGTTGAAGAACCCGTTCATCTCCGAGGCGACGTCCGCCCGTGCGACACCGATGAGCGCGAAATGCGATGCGGCGACCATGGAGAGGGCGGCGCCGGCGCGGTGAGCCAGCCTTTTCAGTCGACCCTTCTGCCGTTGAATGGACATCAGTAGTCGCTCCCGACCTTGGTGTTGGTGAGCATGAAGATGCGATCCATGATCTCATCGGCGCTGAGGATGCCGTAGCCGACGGGGATGGTGCGCTTCGTCGCGGTGTCGAACAGGACGAGTGCCGGCGTCTCGTTGCCGGGTATCCCCATCCGCGCGCGCTGGCCGGAGTCGACCACATAGTTGGGGAAGTCGCGGCTCGGCCCGCCGTCCATCGAGACGGCCATCACGGCCATGCGGTGACCGTCCGCGACCGATCGCAGGATCGGCGAAAAGACCTCGCACGCGCCGCAGCTCTGCGCGTAGAAGTAGAACAGACCGTAGCGCTGACCGAGGTTGGTCAGCACCTGGTCGCGGTCGGCCTTCCGGTTGTCGAGCCAGGCGCGCTTGGCCACCGTGTTGACCGGCCGCTGCAGCGTGTAGTCGATGTCCGGATTCTGCCAGAGCGCACGCTGCCAGGTGTCCGAAAAGGTCGACGCGCGGTCCAGCTGCTCACGCTGGAAACGGACATAGGCAATGACGTTCTCTTCCGACGGATCGAGGATCGCCCGCGCCTTCAGCTCATCCAGTTGCCGCGTGATGGCCTCGAGGCGCTCCGCCGCGCTCTGCTCGGACGTCTGCGGCTGCGCCTTCGCGGTCTCGGGCGGCTTCGGCTTGGTGCAGTAGAACCATTGTCCGAGCCTGCGCTCGCCGCAGTAGAAATCGTCGCTGCGGTCGGACGCCTCGACGCTGTCGTCCCGACGCTCGGCATCCTGCGCCCGCAGCGGCGCCGCCAGGGGCGCGACCGCCAGCAGGAGCATCGCCAGCTTCGCGACCTTGGACATGCTCATCGTCCTTCCTTTTGATCTGCCGCACCGTCCGGGGATGGCGCGGGGTGGTTGAGCGGTGCGGTGGGCGGCGCCTTCCACAGCGCGAGGTCGAGGCAGCAGTCGAAGGCGGAGGTGATGGTTGCGTGGCGACTGCACGGTGAGGCGGGCGCGGACATAGGCGCTGCAGGTGCTGGCTGGCCGACGCCGGCGAGCAGCACCGCCAAGATCGCTGGCTCAAAGATCGCGAATGCCATGGTCCAGTTCTCCTTTCGACAAGCGCAGCACGGACATCATCAGAGCGACATCGATCAGCCGCGTCCCATGGTCGAGCATCCGCACCATGCCGCTCATCAGCGGTCGCGCCGCACGGCGGCCTTCCTCGGTTGCGCAAAGGCCATGACCCTTTTCCGCGAGCCACCGATTGGCCAGCATGTGCTCGATCGGCGCAGCTGCGGCCGGCGGGTCGACCACGCATTCGAACCAGCCGCCGATCACCTTGCAGATGTCCTCCACGCGCCGCGGCTGCCCGGCGCGATACAGGCACATGAAAATCGCCAGCTCGAACACGGTCATCTTCCAGTCACACCCTGGAGCGCCGGCAGAGAGCAGGTCATTCGCCGTGGCCGTCATCTCGATCCCCTGGCTCGTGGCTGGTCATGGCTTGCCTCCATGCAGGTCGTAGTAGTTCTGAATCTTCGACTGAATCTCGGTCATCGTCTGGACCTCGTCCGGCAGCTTGGCCGCGTCGAGGAAGTCGGCGTACACTTCCGTGAAGTCCATTTTCGAGAGATCGAGCCGCTGGAACTCGGCAATGCTGAAGCCCTTGCACTGCTCGTTCTTGGGCTTCCCCCAAGGTTTGTTCAGCTGGACGCGGCCCTGCTCCTGAAGGACACGGCTCAGCTTGCTTTCGAAGCAGCAATAGGCGGTCTTCTTCGTCTTGCAGATGCCGAGGAAGCTGGACGAGCACCAGGTTCCGACCTTGTGGCAGAAACCCATGCGGTCCTTGATGTCGAGCTTCATCTCGTCCTGGGAGCAGGCGAACAGCGCCAGGAACGGGGTCGCGAGCGCGGCGATCGCGACGGGCCCGCCGGCGAGCGCTGCGCCGCCTGCGGCGACCGTCAGCGCGCCGGATACCTTGCCCGCGCAGCAGTTGATGAGGCCGAAGACCGGCTTGTGGCAGGTGTCCCGCGTTCCCGAGAAGACGGTGAGATTGTTCGGGTCGAAGCCCTTTGAAGCGTCGTCGATCGCGTGCAACGCGACCAAGGCGTCCTTGAACTCGGTCGAGGCCTCGCGGGTAATCGGCTCGCAGTCCCCGTTGATGCAGTAGACATCGTCACCACAGATGTACTGCGGCGCGTTTGAGGTCGGGGTGTCCGGTGTTGGGCAACGATAGACCTTCTCCTTGACCTTGCACGCACCCTGCTGCGGGTCGTCCAGGCAGTCCTCGCGCAGAAACGTGCACTGTCGGTTCGCGTCGAGATCGCCGCAGTCGTTCCCTGCGCTCATGACATTGCAGGTGAAGTCGCGCTTCCACGCCCAACAGGCCTGCGTGACCGGCACGCCGTCGATGATCCGGGTCTCAGGTCCTTCGGTGCAGACCTCGCCGGCCGCGGCAGCGGTGCACATCGCATCGGCTGCCATTTCGGCGCAGCCGTCGACCCGCTTCACCGTCACCCTGGTCTGGACGGTCTTCTCGTGCCAGCCCTCGCCAGTGATGGGGCTCGGCAAGAGGGCGATATCCCCCAGGCTCTGCGAGCAGACATACTCCGTCGCATAGTAGTCGTCGCAGAACTTGTTGGTGGACACGCCGTAAATCCGGTGCGCGGCGCAGGCCTGCATGGCCACGCCCGTGGGCTTGCAGGTTCCGGCCGCGACGTGCGGCGCCATCGAGGAATAGCGTGCGAACGGCGTACCGTAGGCGCTGTCGGGAACGACGAAATACTTGTACGCGTCGGTTTTCGTGATCTCAGGCGCCATCCTGATAGAACAGGACCTCGGCACTTCGTCGAGCTTCGTTCCCTGGTTGCACGTCGCCTCGTAATATCCTCCCGCGCCGGAACCTGGCGGGAGCGGTTGGCACTGGCCGGTGGTCGAGCCGATATTCTCATCGGCGAGGTAGGCCGACGGATCGTTCTCGATCGACGTTGCGCGCGACGTCGTTGCAAGGATCTCCGTGTTGCTGAAGGCGGGCCGCGTGCGATCAGCGTCGGTGACGGTCCGGTAGGACTCGTTCGTCGACCGCTGGGCCGTCCCCGCCGCGATGAGCGCATCCGGATCGTCGAAGTAGGTGCTCTGCGGCTGATTGGTCCCGGAATAGCCCGGCACGGCATGGGCCTGCGCCTCCGAATTGGGAACAAGGCTCTCATCTCCCCGCTTCGCGTTGCCAAACGCCTTGCCTTCTTCGCGCGCCTGCTCGATCGTCATCTGCTGCGCGCCAGCAGAGCTGATCGTCAGGCAGACGCCGGCAAGCACGGCCACGATGGCGCGAAGGTTCATTGGCGCCGGCTCCGCGCCAGGTTGCCGAGCGCCACCGATGCGATGCGCGCGCCCGGTCCGTTGGCCTCCGCGAAGGTGTTGAGGGCATAGTCGACCGTGACGTTGCCCTCAATGCGATCATGGGGCGGAACCTTGGTCTGGCAGTGAAATCCGGCGCACAGGTCGAAGGTCGACGAGACCGCCACATATGTCGGTACCGCCTGCACGTCGAAGGCGCGGAAAAGCCGCGGGTCGATGCCGATATTCGGCATGTCGCCCTTCTGCACGACCTGGCCGAGACGGCTGACGAACTCCTTGGCCGAGTTGTTGGGGAAGCCGCGGAAAACGACGACGCCGCCTGCCCGCGCGGTATCGGCGATCAGCTGCTTGAGCGTCGCCGGCGGCATCGACAGGCTGGCGAAGACGATGAACTGCGGGGCATCGCCCCCCGGGACATTGGCATTTGTCGCCGCGCCCTGCACCAGCTCGTCGAAGTCGATCTTACCTTCCGGTCCCTTTGGCAGATCGGTCGCGGCAACCCGCTGCATGTTGTCGATGCCCGACTTACGGACGGCGCTCGCCTGCTCGCGGAATTCGTCACCGCGGTCCTTTACCTGGTCGACGAAGGCCTGCGCTTCTGCTGCCATGTCGGCCGCGCGCTTCTTGACGGCCTGAACGTCGACCCCGTCGACGGATTGCGCGAGCAATGCCGAAAGACCAGCAGTGCCGAGAAGCGCGACGATGCCCGATGTCAGAAGACGCATGTCTCTCTCCTCAGAACACGCAGCAGTTGCGCTTGCGCCAGACGAGGTAGCCCATGTCCTCGCCGCCGGCGGGAAAGGCGCGTCCAGCATCGGGCGGCATGGTCGAGGCGCCGATCGCCGAGCAGGCGAACCGGCCGCTCACCGTCGGGATCGGGTTGACCATCTGGAAGCGGTATTGCTGCTTCCGCATGATCGGCATCAGGTACTTCTTGCAGAGCCCCTGCGAGCCCATCGTGCCCCAGGCGAGGCCTTCGCGGTGCATCTTGTAGGCGAACCGGGAAAGCGCGAGCCGCGACGACTGGACATGCCCGATCGAGGCGGGAATATTGCCGTTGAGCGGATACATGCTGCCCTGGCACCCCGCGCACCAGAACAGCGCGTCGAGCGGCAGCGCGGCCGTTCCCGCAATGCAGTCGCCCGCGCACGCCGCCTTTGCGATCGGGTTCGCGAAGACGATCGCCTCGGGGTTGATGATCGCGGTCAGCGAGTCATCCTGCCACAGCGGATCGACCTCGGTCATATAGGCGATGTCGAACGATGCCTGCTCGAAGCAGATGAAGTCGGTCAGGATCTCCATCCAGTATAGGAGCGGGTAGACGTACCAGTGGACGTGCCACTTCGCCGTGCTCTGTGACCGGCCGCCTACCATCGACGGCCCGGCTAGGTAGCCCTGGCCGATGTCGAAGCCCGGCGCGATCCGCGTTCCCCCGAGGTTGGGAAAGCACCACGGCTTCATCGTTACGTCCGCCAGCCTCGCGGGCTCCCAGAAGCCGACCGAGATGCCGATGCGGGGCAAGGGGTCGGCGCACGCGCAGACCGGCGACGCAGGATTGTTGGTGTCGGGGCGGCTGCCCGGCCAGATCTTCGCCCCGCCGATCGAAAGCGGAAAGAGGCACGACCAGCAGACGTCCGTGATGGGATTCACGAACTTGCCCGTGCACGTCGGCGCCGCCTCGGCGCGCGGCGCCAGGGCCACCACCACGAGCAGCAGCCCCAAGACGCCGAGGATGGCCCTCAGCCAGCGCATCAGCCCGCCTCCCCCGTCTCTTGGAGGAAGGCGCTGTCGGCCGCATTCTTCCGGCGAAGATAGAGCCAGGTGTACAGCGCCGCCGCGGCGAGCAGCGCGGCCGCGAGGCACGGCGCAGCCCGGCCAAGGGCGGCATGGAACTGCGCGAAGAACCCCACGACCGACGCGACCGACAGGCACAGCCCCTGCCACACCAGCCGCATGCGGCGAAGGGCGCCGGTTTCCGGTGCGGCCATGGGGGTCCGCAGAAGGTCCAGCCAAAGCGGCATCAGCTCTTTGCTCCCGGCTCGAGGACGGTCTCCGAGACGCGCAGCAGACTGCCGGTCTGCGACACCACGGCCGGGGTGTGGCGGATGCCGAACTTGGCGGTCAGGCGACCGTCCTGGTCGAAGAAGAACCGGCGCTTCCGCGCCGTCATCGACTCGATCGGCGAGCCCTTGACGAAGATGATCTTCGCGTTGAACTCGGTGAACCGTCGGGTCGCCCACACGACCTGCGCCGTATCGTCGCCGTCGACAAAGACGAGGCTCTGCCGCATCGATACGAAGTCGAGCGGATTGATCCTCTGCCCGGCTTGCGCGATCACCTGTCCTTTGTGGTCCCGGATCTCGCGCTCGAGCGTGATGCTCGGGTCATAGTCCCAGGCCCGCGGCTCCTCGGCAGGCGTGATGCCGGCCACCGGCACCGGGCGCCGCACCTTGGCCTCCACGCGCTTGGCGAAGGCCGCGTTGACGCGGTCCATCTCTCCCGTCGCCTGCGCGCGTTGCAACCGAGCCTCGATGGTGGAGAGCAGGTCGGCTTCGATGACAGGGAACGTCTGCCCGAGCTGGCCGAAGTCCCGCGCTTCGCCCCGCTCCGATCCGGTGACCAGGACCCCGGCGCCCAGACAGGCAGCACCGGCGAGCGAGGCAGCGACCGCGCGGATCACAGGATCGCCTCGCCGGTGCCGACAATCTGGCGCCGACAGGCAAAGCCGATCGCCGCGTAGCGGGAGTCGAAACCATCCTTGTGGGGGGTGCCGACATAGTAGCAGCCCGCCGGTATCACGCCGCTCGGCCCGATCGGGAGCCGCTCGCCGCTTCTGGTCGTGGGCTTGGTGTAGCCCACGACCCGTCCGTTCACCGTCACGGCGCGGTGCCAGTGCGCCACAACGTCGCCCGGCAGGCCGTAGACGATCTTGCCGAACATCTGCGGCTTGTCGCCGAAATGGCGCCGCACCAGGTCGCTGGGGGGCGGATCGAAGAAGACGTACTCGCCCCTGACCGGCACCTTGTTCCGGTGGATGACGAACGCCCAGTTCGGGAGCGAGTCTGTGGTGTTGATCAGGAGCGCGTGATTGTCGCGCCAGTCGCTGATCGCGCCGAGCACCACGCTTCCCGCGACGAGCCCGCCATACAGGCCCCAAAGTCGTTTGCGCGGCCGCCAGGGGGCGGCCGTCGCATTACTGACCGGCACTGCCATCGGGACCTCCAAAGGTGGTGATCGCTGCCCCGGGGATTGCCGCGGAAGGCGCAGCGCCGGCACCGGAGCCGGCCTGCGGCATGGCCGCTCCGGCCGGGACGGCCACCATCGGCTCGAGCGTTGCGCCGGTAGCGGCAGCGGGCCCGCCGGGCATCGATGGCGTCGCCGGTCCCGGCGCCATCTGCTGCTGGAGCTGCTGCATCTCCTGAGCGCTCGCCGGCCGGGGTTGGCGAACGCCGCTCGCATAGACGGCCTTCCGCAGGCTGTCGGTGATGTCGGGCACGTTCTTCGTCAGCACCGCCTCGCCGACCAGCACCACCTGCCCCCCCGCACCGCGGCGCTGGAGTTCGTGGTCGAGCGAGGACATGAAGGCACGCATCTCGGCCTCGACCTGCCCGGGCGGCGACGCGGAGCGCGCCTGCGCGCTCACATACTCGCCAACGATGTTGGAGAGGCTCGCCTTGACGATATGCTCCTCGCGGGGCTCGACGAGTGCCTTGGTCACCCACATCGCCCAGATCAGTGCGACGATCAGGATCGCGCCCATCACCAGCTGAGCCCGCGTGAATCCGCCGAAACCACGCCCGGAACGGGCCGGCGCAGCGGCCTTCGGCGCCGTCGGAGGAGCTTGAAGGTCGAGCTGGGGCTGATCAGACATCGGTGTTGCTCCCCTTGGGATCGCGCGAAGGCAGGATGCTGTGCCGGCGGAAGAAGATGACCGCGGCCGCGAGAAGCATGTGCGCGACGATCAAGACGTGCCGGAATGACGTGATGCGAGCGGCCTCGGCGGCGACGTACCGGCTCGCAAGATTGTCGAGCTGGTGCATCATCCCGTCGAACGAGAAGCCGCCGATGGCGAGGAAGAAGAGGACGAACAGGCCCCAGGTGATGAGCAGGGTCGACGCGAGGAACCCTGCCATGTGGAGGTAGAAGTAAAGCAGAAAGCCGACATCGAGCCCGCGCGACGGGCGTCGGGGGCTGGGGGTGGTCGGCTCTGTGAGCATCGTCGCCATGGGTTCACTCCGCAGCGATTGCCGCCGCATCAGCGGCGGGCATCGTCCATTTTTCGGGGTTCTCGGGGAATGCGATCCGCTCGATCGCCTCATCCATGCTGAGCCCGTCGGCGACCATCGCCTCAATGGCAGCAAAGGTGCGCGGGCTCGACGAGAACAGCGCGGCAGAGAAGGGATCGAGGACCAGCCGGCCGACCGCCAGCGTCTCCGGCCCCTTGATCATGATGTCGGAATATTCGAAGCCGTTGCGCTTGAGCGAGCGGAGCAGCGCGTCGGTATAGTCGTCCATCTCGAAGCGATCGTGCTTCTTGAAGTCGGCGATCGTTTCCGGCTTCTGCTGGAGGATCACGAACCAGTCGCTGTTCTCGAGGGCGGCTATGGACCCGGCCGACTTGTAGTAGTCGTTGAGCGACTGCGTGGCCGTCACCAACGAGGCGCCATACTTGCGGCACGTGCGGGCGTAGGTTTCGATGAAATCGGCCATCGCCCCGCCGCGAAGCATCTGCCAGGCCTCGTCCAGGAGCAGCGCCTTCGGAATGGAGCGGTCGACCTTCCGCATCATCTGCTGCGACATGAACATGATCGCGGTCAGGACGACGCTGCGCAGTTCCTCGCGCGAGGACAGGTCGGACAACTCGAACACCGTGAGCTGTGCCTGCAGCTCGAACGAGACCTCACCCTGGAAGAACTTGCCGTAGGTGCCGGCGCTCGAGAACGGCATCATCGCGATGGCGAGATGCGAGGCAAGCTCGTTGCCAGTCTCGTTGAGCGCGGCGATCACGTCGTCGATCGAGCCGTTCCTGCCTTTAGCCTCCCAGACGCGGTTGACTGCGCCGTCGATCAGGCCGCGCTCGGTGTCGGTCAGCCGGTCGATGTGGCGGGACATCTGGTTCACGATGGCCTTGAGCATCGCCATGCAGTCGAGGAGATAGTCCTCATCCTCGGCCGCCTGGGCGGCGTCGATCATCGAGAACGGGTTCAGGCAGAAGCCGCTCGACATCGTGAACTCGACGAAGGCACCGCCCTGCAGCTTGGCCGAGTGCTCGAAGGAGCGGCCGTCATCGATCACGACAACCTTGGATCCCGCACCGCACAACGAGGCGCACAGCTCCTGCAGGGCGACCGACTTGCCCGACCCCGACTTGCCGAACACCGCCACGTTATGGTTGCCTGCGGCGTTCTCGAACGGGCTCCAGAAGAAGGGCTGGCCCCGTCGGCCGATCAGGAGCAGGTGCGGCGTGTGACCACCGAGATACTCGCCCTGTATGGGAGCCAGGTTCGCCGCGGTCGTGCTGAGCATGGTCCGCATGCGCTTCATGCGCTCGAGGTCGCGGGACAGCCCGTTCGCCATCGTCATGGGCATCGCGCACAAGAGGCCCATCACCTGGAGGTAGCGGTCGTCGAGCAGGTCCCAGCCTGCGGCCCGGTAGACCGACTTGAGGACGCGCTCGTTGGCGTCTCCCTTCCCTTTGGGAGAGAAGGACGTAACGCTGTAGAACAGGCGCACGAGCTTGCGCCCCTGGCGGATCTCGTCATTGACGAACTTCCACTCCTGGGACTGCTCGCGGAGTTGGGGAAGGAAGCGCGCGGACTTGGAGTCGGCGAGGCTCGTGGTGCGCATGAACTTGAAACCGGCCTTGTTGCTCGAGGCCTGGGGATCGGGAAAGTCGAGGCACAGGTTCGTGGAGACCGGGCACGGCATTCGCAGCTTGTCGGCGAACATGTCGCCGATCAGCCGCGCGCAGTCCCAGGGCGCCCAGCGCTGAGGAAGATTGCGGACCGAGAACGAGCGCACGTCGAATACGTCGGGATAGATCTCGCCGATCTCGGGCGCGCCGTTGACCTCCTTGCCGGTCGGGCGAAACCGTTCCGTCCGCAGCAGGATGCGGTCCGGATCTACCTTCATCTCGATGTCGCGGCGCACCGCCTGGTCAGCGATGGGATCAAGCGGATTGTAGCTGATGACGTCGTCGCCCGCGGCCGTGGTCGGCGAGGTGATGTCGTCGATCCACCCGATCAGCGCGACCGGATCCATTTTGCGCGCGGAGACCCCGATCGAGCCGAGCACGGAGATGAGGCCGTCCATCACGGCGACGATTTCCTCGACCGAGACACGCGAGCTTTCCGGCGTCGAATAGGAAATGGCGACGCGGTGGTTGCGAAGACAGAACGGCGCATCGGCCGAAAGCGAGTTCCACACGCCGTCCGTGAGGAAGTCGACCCGATGCTTGGCCATCCGCTCGTAGACGCCGCTCGCCGAGTAGCGGGGCAGATACCATTTGGAGAGCCGCTCGCTGATCCGCGGGCTCATCCAGTCGTGGAACTGCAGGCATCCGGGCACCGGGATGCCCTCGGACAAGAATTGGGTCAGGATCTCGCCGGTACGCTCATCCGCCCCGACGAGCGGCGAGACCTCGATCACGAATCCGCGCGAGGCGGAGTTGTAGAAGATGCCCGTTTTCGGGTCGTAGCTGCGATAGGGCAGCCAATGCGCGAGCATCGGCACGGCCAAGTCCGGACGCTCGGCCTCTGGCCGCTTGCTATCGCCGAACAGACCGGAGAGCAGGCTGTCGTAGAAACGGGGCTTCGCGCTCATGTCAATTGTCCTCCGGAACCGCCGCGGGGAAGCTCGCAGCGCGGACGGTGGGGCTCGTCAGGGTCGTGAGCCCCGCCCCGGGCGTCGCTCCGGCGGAGCCGCGCGCGCTGTCCTCGATCCGCTCGCGCGCTTCCTGATACTCTTGGCTCGCCTTCACGCGCGCAGCTGCCTCCTGGCCGGACGCAGTGCTCGTGGCGGGAGCACCCTCCGAGCGCTGTTTGGCTTGAGGCGGCGCCTCGCTTCGCCGGCTGGCTGGCACGCCCGCCGCGGCGGTCTCGCCGCCGCCAGCTGCGCGCTTGGTGCCCGTGGCGGACGCAGTCGGTTGCTGCGACCCAGTCGCTGAGGATGCCGAGGCGGGCGCTCCAGCCGTCGGCGCGCCGCGCGCCGGCTTGACCTTGGTAGCCAGACGGCTGGCGACATCCGCCTTGATCGCTGCAACCGGATCCGGCTTTCTGGCCCGGGCAGCCGCCACCACATCCGGGTCCGGCATGTTCGGGTCGAACGCGGCGACGTCCACCACACCGGGAACCTCGCGCTCGACCGCATCGACAAGGCTCAGCTGAACAGGTGCATCAGCCGACCTGCTGTCGGGGATGGGAGTCGCATCCGCAAGCGCCTGGGCCTGCCACTCGGATTGGACGACCGCGTGGACAGCGCTCGATTCATGCAGCCGGCCCCGGTCATCGACATAGGGCTGAAACACGATCCGGAGCACCTTCTCGCGGGTTCGCGGCGCGACCTGCCCATGTGCGTCCGAGAGCGGCGCTGCCACAGCGGTGCGCAGGGCACGGGGCTGTTGTGCCGGTGTCGGATAGGGCCCTGCCGGGATCATGACATCGCCGGCGTCACCGGAGATCATCGCCAGCGCGCGATCGTCGATCGTGGAGGACGGCGCGCAGATGCCGTCCGGCGCCTGGCAGGTGAAGCTGCCCTTCACGTTGCCGCCGAAGGTCGTGCAGCCGTTCAGGCTCATCAGCGTGCCGAAGCCAAGCGCGGCGACCGCAGCCTGGCGGCCGAGGCGCGGCGCGCTCACGAGCGCCCGTCCTTGAGCCAGCTCTGCAGGAACTCTTTGGGCCGATAGCCCTCGAGCATCGCTCCATCGCTGCGCACGATCACCGGCGTTCCGCTCAGGCCGTGCTTGTGAGCGAAGGCCTCGTTCGCATCGAGGCCCGACGTATCGCACGACGGGCCGCTCTTGAGCGGCTCGCCGGCATAGGCGGCATGTAGCGCCTCCTCGCGATTCCTCGCGCAATAGACCCGGTCGGCGATATCGCGACTGCCGAGAACGGAGATCGGCCGCTCGACGACCCGAACGTTCATGCTGCGCAGCACGTTCGTCAGCGCGCGGCAATACCCACACCGGAAGTCGGTGAAGACCGTGACTGTCTGCCCCGCCGGATTGCCCCAGACGATCGCGCCGTCCTTCGGAAGTCCGTCCAGCGCCAGCCTAGTCGGCCGCGAGGGGAGCGCGGTCTTCTCGACCCTCGCCTGCGCCGGAGCCGCCGCTTCCATTCCCTGGCCCTCGCCCTCCGCGGCCGCGGCATTGGCCTTGGCCGCACCGCCGACGAGCATGTCGGGGTTGATCTCGAGCAGCCGGGCGGCCGTTAGATCCTGGCGTGTCTGCATGTCATAGACCCGGCCGATGATGAGGTAGCGGGCGCCGGCGTCGACGTAGAAGAGGTTCGACCCCGCCGTCACCTCGCAGAGGCCACGTACCTTCTCGCAATTGACCTGGGTTAGGGGCGTCTTCGGCAGGCGCGTCTTGAGCAGGTTCGTGACCTCGGCGCTGCTCGGACCCGCGACCTGGGCCGCGAGGGCGACGCTCGCAGCGCCAAGCGCCGCGACGCCGGTGAGCAGCTTCCAGGGGCGCGCGAACGCGCTCCGGCGCAAGCGATCAATTGCGGACATAAACACCCTCCAGGAAGACGATTTCGACATCGACGCCGGTCGGCATCTCGATGACCGGCTGGTACTGTTCGGCGCGCTCGATCAGATATTTCGAGACGTCCTTGCCCGACTCCGCGGCACCGCCGCCGAGCGCACGCAGGCCGACATTGCCCAAGCTCGGCGTGCGGTTAGTTCCACCGTCGCCATCGGTGCTGATCGTCGCCAGCGGCTGCTGGAAGGCCGTGTTGAGCGCGTTGCCGGCACCGCCGACGAGGCCCGCGAGGAACGCCTGCATGGCAAGCGAACCCTCGCGGCTGACCACCCGCCCGCGCACGCCGGTCTTGCCGCCGAACGCGATGAAGCCCTTGACCTCCGAGACGGCGTAGCGGCCGCCGGGCTGCGGGCACGTCATCTTCTGCAGCTTGACGTAGACCTTCTCGCTGGAAAGGTCTCCGCGCGCCGCGCCGTTGATGAGGCAGCCCTGGATCTTGGTCGTGAGGAGCTTGCCGTTCTGCAGCACCGAGCGCGCCGGCCCGGTAACGCGCAGAACGACGGGCAGCGGATCGGTCTGGCTGTTCACGCCGGCGCTCGCGTCCACCCCCACGATGACCTTGGCCGAGGCGAAGCTGTTGGGCGGCAGATAGTTCGGGCTGTCGGTATAGACCGTGCTGCCCTTCGCCACCTTGGACGCAGTCCCCGTGTCGGAAGACGAGAAGCTGACCATCTTGACCTCGGCGGCGCGGCTGAGCGGAGGCGCTGCGCCGGCCTCGCCCGGCGCGTCCGGCCGCTGATAGGCTTGCGGGCCACCTCGCCCGTACAGTGCCGCGGGGCCCGGCGCCGGGGGCGGCGCCGAAGGCCGCTCGTTCAGCTGCTTGCGGAGCTGCTCATTCTCCGCCTGGTAAGCGGACAGCACTCGCTGGCCGTCGGCCTGCATCGACGAGTTCTGCCCCTTCAGTGCTTCGATCTGAGCGGCGAGATTGTCCATTCTCGCCTGCTGGCCGTTCACCGACTTGAGCTGGTTCTCGGTGGACTCAAACCGGTTTTCCGAGAGCGCCATCCACTCCTGCTGCGAGAGGTTGCGGTTCACCAGATCCTTGGTCGAGACCTCGACCTTCTCGGCGCCATCGGCGTCGGCGGCCTTCTCGCCTTCGTCGCCGCTGAAGATCCACATGGAGGACAGAACCAGCCCGACGCCGGCGACCCCGGCGAGCAGCATTCGCTGCTTGCGGCGCACCGCTTCGTTGCCCGCCAGTTCGCCTCCGACAGGCGAGACCCCCTCGCCCTCCGCCTCGTCGAGGGGCCTCCGCTTACGAGTGAAAATGTCCGAGAAGGCCATGGGCTTACCTCACATTCTGGGAGACGAGGTAGGCCGTCGTGACCTTCCCCGGGGCGAGCTTGGGCTCGGCGATGGAGACGGCGAGCGCGCTTGCCGGAGCGACCGTGCGCTCGGTCAACTCGGTCGGCGCATCGCCCGTGTTCTCGATGCGCAGCACCTTGCCGGTCAGGTCCTGCCCGCGATATTCAGCGATCATCTGGACCTTGAGCTTGCCGACATAGACCGGCTTCAGCGCGCGCTGCCGCATCTCATAGCCGTCGGCGACGCTGTTGGCGTACATGGCCTGGACGAGCTCGACCGCGGCATCCTGCGGCCCGGCGGCGACCTGCTGGGGCGAGCCCTCGGCTGCCTTTTCCCGGGCGATCGCCGGATTGGACACAAACAACTGCGCCGCCTGGTCGCCGGCGATCCGGCAGACGAACTTGTAGACGTAGCCGCGCTTGCTCGTGCCGAAGAAGGAAAGCGCCGGGCGGCCGAAACCTTCGGGCACGCTCAGGTAGATGTCGCCCCGGACCGGCTCGTTGACGACCGAGAAGTCGTCCTGCGGGTTGCCGGTCGAGATCTTCGACACGCTCGCGAACTCGTCATCGACCAGGCTGATCCGGGTCAGGTCCTTGGCCGACGCCTGACAGTCGACCTGGGCGCTGTCGGCGGCCACGACCGTCTGGTCTGCCCATGCCGGCTGCGCGAACAGGAAGACCGCCAGCGTGATCAGGCAGGCGCCCGCCACCCTGCTCAGGATGCAGTAGATGCGGGACATGAGGATGGTGCCTGCAGCAGCGCTGCCGACGGCATAGAAAGCCATCATTTGTCTTGCTCCTTGCCGGTGCGGACCATCCCGAAGCCGACCAAGCGGAGCGACAAGCCCTCATACTCCCAGTCGTAGCGGAAGGTGCGGCGCTCCCTGGAGATCACCTTGTTGCCGACAATGGTGTGGAGCTCGCCGGTCACCTCGGACCGCAGGTTCTTGGGATCGATGTCCATCGACTCAATCGTGAAGAACTGCGAGATCGAGGAGCCGCGCTGTTCGTTGACGATCTTGAGGAGGTCGGACTTGATCTTGCCCTGAACGCGCGGCGATGTGATCTCGAGCACCGCGTTCATCCAATATTCGAGGTTTTGCGGACTGCGGTCGAGCGTGAGCACCACCACGTCGCGCGTGATCATCTCGAGATATTCGCGGGAGACGCCGGCACTGCTGACGGTCACCGGCGAGCGCAGTACGGGCTGGAGGACGATCTCGCGGTCTCGCGAGATGCCGAAGGCGAGCAGCAGCGCTGTTATCGCCGCAAGCGCGCCTGCGACCACGACCAGGAAGTTGCGCTGGCGAAGAACCCGCTGGTTGCTTGCGTGGCTGAATGCGAGGTCCATCTCAGCCCGCCATCAGTCGGAGATAAGAGGGTGGCGTGGCCCTCAGGCCGGTGAAGCCGGCCGGAAGATGCCAATAGGCCAGATGGAGCAGCCAAGACGCGGCACGACCCGCTTTTGCCTTTTTCAATCCCCACCAGCCGGCGAATGCCAACGCCGTTCCGATGACGATGTGCTGGGTCATGATCCCCCAGACGAATGGCGTAACCATCGCCAGGAACTCATCCAGCGTCCACAGCCCGATCAGTTCTGGATCGTCCAGATGAGATGGGATCGCGTACTTGTCTGCGGCCATTGCACCACCCTCCCCCTGTGCGGCGCCGAGGCTGCCACCCCGACGCGCCAGGCTCGTTGCGTTAGATCGTCGCCGTCACCGTCGAGGTGACGATCGGAATGCCCGTGCCGGCGCCGACACCGACGCCGACCGGAATGGCGATCTGACCCATGGAGAAGCGGCCCGAGGCGAGCGCCACGATGCCGCCGGCGAGCGACAGCACGGTAATGACCTTGCCGCCCGACCCCTCGAGAAAGTCGGTGAACTTCGTGAGGGCCGTGTCGAACGTGGTATCCGCCCCGGCAAAGGCCGGCCCGGCGAACCACAGGAGCGCGAACAGCATCACAGCGAGGGCGAGGATCGCCATCTCCATGCGCCCGCTCCGATTCAGCAGAGACTGCATAAGAGTTTTCCCTTCGATGGAGACGCGGCACCTCCGCGCCCAATTGAAGGGTGGGTCCCCAACGACTTTCGCTACAACCGGCTTTTGTTGGAACCGCCGGGCTCTCGGCGGATTTATCTAGCGGCCGTGCCTAAAGAACCTTCGGCAGAGCCAAACATCGTCCGCGAACAACGATTCTTCATCTTGATTCGCGGACACCTTGTCCCGGCTTTCAGGCGCGCTGTCCGCGGTTGCGGACCCAGGTCCGGCTTTGCGGGCAAGTCCCTGTGCGGGTACACTTGGCTCGCCCCGGACGAGTCGTATAGGGCGATGTCACTTCACCTTGGCGACTTCAGCCGAAGCCAGGCAAGCAAGGACATGCGGGAATGGGCGGGCAGGCAATGCGGGGGTACACCCTCGACGTATCCGAGTATCTGTTTCGGCTGACCACCGAGAGTCTGCGGATTCACTCCAATCAGACACGGCGCTACCAGTCGCTCGGGAACCTCGTGAACGCGCGCGCCACCGCCGGCGCCGCAGGCGCGATCGAGCAGCACGACGTGGAAACGCTGCGCAAGCACCTCGAGAAGGTGCCGACCAAGGGCCCGATCCGCATCCATCTAAGCATCACGAAGACGAGCGCGGAAAGCCTGACGGAGGCCAAGCGGCGACTCGAAAAGCATCTCGGATCGGCCCTGACGGTCGGCGACGCTATCTCCATGCTGCTGTTCGATTATGTGGTCGAGCAGGGCACCGCCAAGCTGTTGAGCAAGATCGGAATCGACGAGCAAAAGCCGCCAAAAGGCGCGCGCGGGCGTGGTCGTGACGAGGGCGAAAAGGTTGTGCGAATTAGATAAATTCGGTTGTGAGGGGTGCGCGGGCTTTTCTCGAAGGGCTTGCCAAGATCGATAAGGTTTGATTGTGTCGCTCTGTCCGCAAAAAGGACTGCGGGGGCGAAAAGTGTCATCGCTTACGAATCGAATGGAGCAGGAGCTGCCCCTCGAGGCAGAAGCTGAAGCAGCGGCCGACTATGTGCCGATGATCATGCGCGCGATGGAGGCCAACGACATCGGCATCCGGACGATGGCGCTGCGCTCAGGTATCAAGAAGAGCAGGCTCGGCACGATCCTTCACCGGGACCCGGAGAAGCGCGCCTCGATGACCTTGCCGGAATTCCAGGCGATCCTCAGGGCCCTTAACATCGACCTCATGCAGGCAGTCATCAGCGTCGAGATGACCCGCGAGATGGAGCTCGTGCAGGACGATCGCTTCACCGCACTCGTGGCGATGCTGAGCACCTTGTTCAAAGGTCTGCCCCACCGGCTCGTCGAGGCTCTTCAGGAGCTCGAGGGCATGGACGGCAGCGAAATCCGCAGCGAGTGGGGCACCTATTTCCAGTCGGCGGTCATCAAGCGGATGGTCACCGAGATCACGGCGGTCCTCCAGCGTCGCTCGCAATTCGGCTCGGGGCGCGACCCGCTTCTCTAGCGCGGCACCCGTGCGATCGGCACGACTTCTCAGAAGCTCGACACCGTGGCGGCGCGAACGAATGGTTCACGGCGCGGTGCCGGCGATGCACTCGTCTGGATGGTCGCAACTCTCGAAATGCCGCTGAGCCGAGACCAGTTGAGCAGGACGTTCGAGACATAATCCTGGGTCTCGACGATCCGCGGCACACTCCCGTTCCTGACGCGCCCGGGCCCGGCATTGTAGGCCGCCAAGGCGAGGTGATAGGCACCGAACCGGTCGAGCTGCTGACGCAGATACCGCGCTCCGCCACGAAGATTCTGCTCCACGTCGTAGCGGTTCACGCCAAGACCGGCGGCCGTCCCAGGCATCAGCTGCGTGAGGCCAAATGCGCTTTTCGGGGACACCGCGGAGGCGTTGTAGCGGCTCTCCCGAATGATCATCGCATCGAACAGCCCGACTGGAATCCCGTATTCGCAGGCGACGTTGCTCATCATCGAGAAATATGTCTGGCGGCGGACTTCGGCATCGGCGGGCAGGAAGCCGCTTCGCCGGTAACCCGTCGGCGAGCATCCGGGGACGAAGGTCGTGGCAGCCGCAGCGAAAACCGGGCCGCCGCGCATCCATGCCGGCACGGCGATCGCGGAAAATGGAGCAAATGCCGCCGTCTGACTGGCCGGGGCGCCGAGCTGGGCAACACCGACCGGGGCAAAGGGGTCCTCCTCCGCGACCGCCGTCGTTGCGCCGGCCTCTGCCGCGAGTCTTTCACCCATCTGATACTCGACCCAGCGACGGCTCAGATCGTGGACCCGGAAACCCTCCACATCCGCTATGACGGCCTCGGCCGGACCCTCCATGCTGGGCTCGGCCGTCCCATCCTTACCGTCGGCGGCGACGTCCGACCGCCCCGTCATGCTGATCAGCTGGACGCTGCGCACCGGCGAAGCGGCGCGTTGGGTCGCCGCGAGCGCGGCCCCGCTATCAACGATGAAAAGTGTGCTCGCGAGCAACAACGCACGCATATCAAACCTCCCTGACCCCTAGTTCAGGAAGTTGAGATCAGGCGATTTGTAGTTGTCAATTCCCCGGAGCGGGCAAACTATGGCTGCATTGGATCGCCCGAAACTGGATCATGTGGCTGATTGACCGAGACACGGATGGCGGCGGCCCCCGGATCGCGCTGCCCGCTCCGCTCCGCGAGGCGCTGGTGCGTTGGTACATCGGCCAGGGATCGCCTGGCGATGAAGAGGCAGGAATCACGCTCGTCCAGAACGCCCGCATCGGCGCCAAGTGGATCGCCTGTGATTGCCTGGCCGCGGACGATCCGCCGCCGATACTTACGCCCGCCTTCCTGTCGGAGGCGGAGACCTATTATCTCCGCCGGCTGACCAGCGCGAAGCGACCCGACCACCGCGCCGACTGCCCCTTCTTCCGGGATCAGGTCACCCATCGCATCTCGGAGGTCCGATCGCGCGAAACGCCGGCGGCGCCTCCCGAGGGCTTCTTCGAGGTCCTGCGGCCTGCCCCCAGCAAGCTCGCGCAACAGCCCGAGAGCGACGCCAGCGACGATCGCACGCGCCACGCCTCGGTGCCTAGGCTGGCCCGGCTGCTATGGCGCCTCCTCGACGTTGCAGGGACGACCCGGGCTTTTCCCTTGTCGGATGGCGCGGAGGAGCCTTCGATCAAGCGGGAGTTCGATGCTCTAGTGAAGGCGAGCAGCAGGATCGAGATCGCGCCCGGCGTCGAGCTCAGCCGCGCCTTCTGGACCCACGCCGATGCCCTGCACAGCCGGCGCGCCTATGCGGTTCTGAGGCGTCTCTCCGGAGACTGGCCTCCCGGCCACGCGCCGCAGGCGTTCTTCGCGCTCTTCTCGCATCAGATCACCGGCCATGTCATCGAGACCGCCGACAACCGGCCAGTGCGCGTCGCCAATCGGGTGCAATCCCCGTCGGTGCGGGGCAACCTGGTCCGTGGCCCCTTCCTCGTGATCGTCGTCGCTGGTCAATATCCCGAGGCGCGTGGCTATGCTCCGCTTCGCGCCTACGCGCAGCCGATCTACTCGGGGCAGCGCTTCATCCCGGTCGAGTCCGAGTTCGAGCGCAGCCTGCTGCGCGAATTGCTGTCGATCCAGCGCAACCTTCACCGGCATGGCATCGATGCCGCGATCGAAAAGCCCGTGTTCGATATTCTGACGCCGCTCGGCCCTGCGCGACCGGACTTCCTGATCGAGGCGCGCTCGCGGATCACCGGGGAGATCAAGCGTCTGGCGATCGACGCCATCGACCACGGTGACGACGAGCATGACGGATCGAGCACCAGCGGGCATTCCCGCATGCGCGAGATCGCTCCGCTGCTCTGCCTCAGTTCCGGCGACCTCGAGCTGGGCCGGGTAGCGCGAAAGGTTGCCGCCGCCCTGGACCTGTGAGTTGAGCCCCGTGCTTCTCAGCTCCAGCGAAGCGTCATCGCGAACCCGCCCACAATGGCGATGATAACCGGCGTCGAGCGAAAGTAGAGCCGTTGCCACAGCCACCAGAGCTTGGGCACGAAGAGGATTGCTTGTCGAACGCTCCGAACTTCTTCCCAGGCGCGTTCGCGGCAGACCTGCACTCCAGCGCCGACAATCGACAATGCGAGGGCGATCGCACAGCACATCGCCGTAGCAGCATAGAGGGCTGCCCAGTTCGCCAGTTCGAGTTGCGTTAGCTGCGCCATTTCGACCGTACCTACTCGCACCGCCATCCAGGTAAGTGTCTGCCCTCGTCTCGGTTCCTACAATCGTTGCTGGCCGCCAAAGTCTGGCCTCCGACCCTTGACGGGGCGCGGAAGAATACTAGCTCGACTGACGCCGAACGCCATAGCGGGTTCGGCTGGGACTAGAGGGCGCCGGCTCTCTCTCCGGCGCATCTCATGCCCGAATTGCTCATGTAGAGGATTTGGATATGAGGACGATTATTCGCGATCTGATCCGCGGGCGCCGGCGCGTTGCTGCCGATAGCTCCCACGACAACTCGCTCCGCCATCTGGAGAGCCAGACGCCACCCTCTCGATCGGAGGTGCGTCGCTGGCCTTCGCGCGCGATGAAGGTGCTGACGTCGGCAATCGTCGGTCTGCTGGCGCTCTTCGGCATGTCCCTTACCCCCGCCGCGGCTCAGGTCTGGGCGCCGCCGCCGGCGTGGGGGCCGGGCTGGCATCATTGGACCGGCCATCATCGCTGGGCGCCAGGATGGCGCGGCCCAGTGTGGATAGCTGAACCAGGCCCTCGTCATGGTTGGTATCGCTGGCACGGCCGGTGGTACCGGCATTGCGGGTGGCGCTGGGAAGCGCCGCATCTCCGCGTGTGGCGCTGCTACTGACGCGTTGGCCCGACCCGCGGCAGTCGGGCCAACATCGACCACGTGGCGATGGACCGCGACCATGCCCAGCAAACTGCGCATCGGGCTAGACGGATTTGCTCGCTAAGCATGCCTTCCGCCGACCGGAGGCCGAGGGAAGCTTTGATGTTCGAGTGTCTGATTCTTGGGGACAGCACGGGCGTCGGCACCGCGCAGGCGATAAACGCGCGCTACGAACGCCATTGTGACGTTCAGGCCGCAGAGCGGGCCACGGCCGCCCAGGTCCTTTCCTGGCGAAGACCGGGAAAGCGCTACAATACCTGCATCTTCTCGATGGGCTCCAATGACATGGCCGGACCGGCTCTCGCCGCCCGCCTCGCTGAGATACGTGCGCAGTTCTGCTTCAACCGTGTGATCTGGCTGCTGCCATACGCCCGCCCACAAGCCTACACCGTCAGCTCCGTCGCTGCTCGCTTTGGTGACGAGACCCTGGATCTCGGCCGCTTCCGCTCCCGCGACGGCGTTCACCCGCTTCGGTACGGGGACGTGGCCGCGGCCTTGCTAAAATAGCGTCGGAGCGGCGTGGCGCCGCTGACGATGGATTTTGGAGCGGGGAAGAACAGAGCGGGAAGTCAGCTATCGGCGGCAGCAGCCAGCCTCGTGCCCGCGATCCGTTCGACAACTCTCCGCGCAACGTCGGAAGGCACAGCGAGCCCGATGCCGACATTTCCGCCGCTGGGGCCGATGATTGCGCTGTTGATGCCGATGACCTCGCCGCGCATGTTGATCAGCGGCCCCCCCGAGTTCCCTGGATTGATCGGGGCATCGGTCTGAACATAGGGCGGCCCCCCCGCGGACGGCGCCCGTACCGCGCTGATGATGCCGGCGGTGACGGTCTGGCCCACCTCGAAGGGGTTGCCGATCGCCACGACATAGTCGCCGACATGGGCCTTCGCTGACTCGCCGAGCGGCAGGGCCTTCAGCCCTCTTGCGGGGATTCTCAGGACGGCGATGTCGGTCAGTGGATCGCTCCCGAGCAGTTCCGCCTCGACCTGTCGATCGCCGATGCCGACAGCGATTGCGCGCGCATGTGAGACGACATGCTGGTTGGTCACCACCAGCCCGCGTTCGGCGTCAACCACAAACCCCGATCCGGCCGATATGCGCGGCGCGAGGGCTTCGTCAGGAACACCAAGAAAGAGGCGGTAATAGGGATCCCGGAGCAGAGGGTTCTGCGCATAGGGCGAACTCTGCAGCACGGCGATGTTGACCACCGCAGGCGCGACCCGCTCCACCAGCGGCGCCAGCGTCAATCGGTTGAGGGGAACGGCATCGCTCGATATCGCCCGTTGCCCGGTCGCTTCAGCCGGGGCGGTGCTCGTCAGCATCTCGACGGCCGCGCCGCCAAGGGTTGCGCCAACGAACGTGAGCACCAAAGCCCATGCTGCCCAGATGCCCCTGGATTGCCGGTGGGATCGAACCATGACTGTTCCCTCTGCTTCGTCCTCCACCAGCCGGCGTAGCGAGCGTGTGTTTCGAAATCCGCGCACCGGCGGCGCCGGCGCGCGGTATCGATCAGTGCTGCGTCGCGCCGTCGCCGAGCGGTATCCTGCGACCGCGCGTCGTCCGCTGCGACTTGGGCATTCGCACCGTCAGCACGCCATCGCGTAGCACGCCCTGGCAGTTCTCCTCGTCGGCGCCGTCGGGCAGCACGATCGAGCGTTCGAAACGGCCATAGTAGCGTTCGGACCAGCCGCGATCCTTGTCCTGGTGCTCGGACTTCTTCTTGCCCCGAAGCGTCAGCACGCCATCGTCCACGGTGACGTCCACATCCTTCTCGGTCAGGCCGGGAAGCTCGGCGGTGACGATCACCTGATCATCGGTCTCCTTAACCTCCAGATACGGCCAGCTCTGCACATTGCTGGAGAGGCCGATGCCGCCCACGAGCGGTGCCCGGAAAAAGTCCTCGAACAGGCGATCCATCTCTCGGCGGAGCTGGACATAGGGGCTGCGCTCTTCGTCGCGGAAGAGCGCGGGCGCCGGGTTCTCCTGCCGGCGCCACGGAATCAAATCACGCATCGACATGATTCGTCTCCTTGGTTGCTGGCGAAGAGGGCTCGCCGCCCCGAACGGCGCGGCGAGCCCGGTTCGGCATCAGGCAGCTTCGCGCTGCTTGGCGCCGTCGTTGGCCTTCTCGTTATTGTTCGCGGACGAGTCCTCGATCCGGCGGGCATTTTCACCAGCCGCGCCGATGCTGATCTTCCGCGGCTTCATCGCCTCGGGGATCTCGCGCACCAGCTCGATCGAGAGCATGCCATCCTTGAGCTCCGCATTCTTCACCTGAACATAATCCGCCAGGCCGAAGCGGCGCTCGAAGTCACGCGCGGCGATGCCGCGGTGGATGTAGCGGCTTTCCTCGCTTTCCTGCTTGCGACCAGAGACCACGAGCAGATTCTGCTGTGCGGTCACTTCGATCTCGCCGGGGCGGAAGCCGGCCACCGCCATGTTGATGCGGTAGCGGTCCTCACCTTCGCTCACGAGATCGAACGGCGGATAGTTGTCGGTAACCTGCGAAGTCAGACCGTTCTCGAGCAGGTCGAACAGCCGGTCGAACCCGACAGTCGAACGCCGGAGCGGGGTGAAGTCATAGTTGGTCCTCATAAACAAGTCCTCCTTTGAGCAACGAGTGTATGAAGAGCGTCCGAGAGAGCGGACGCACTCTCCATGCCGGGTCCTGTCGGCACCCGGCAGGAGTTTATTTGGTTTCGTCAGAACGGCTTTCAAGACCATTCTCAACAGCCTGAAGTCGCTTCAGGCGGATGCCGAGGCTGATCAGCGTAAAGCCGGCGAAGAAGGCCCAGGCCGCAATCACCCACGCCACCGAGAGGATGCTAGCGATCGGGTAGAGCCACAGCATGGCCCACACCCACACACCCAGCAGGATCGACAGCGCGCCAGAGATCCCGAGCAGCCATTCGCCCTTGATCTCCTTGCGCAGCCGGATAGCGGCGGCGATCTCAAAAGCACCGGTAAGGAACGCCCAGGCGATCAGCACGCCCAGCGTGACCAGCGCATAGCTTAGGGTTGCGAGCTCGGGCATCAGCGCAACGGCCACCGCGGCCGCGATGCCGATCACGCCGCGCAGGACCATCGCCCACCAGCGATCCTCCTTCTTCGTCGCCCCCCGTACACCCGCGATCAGCGACAGGATGCCGTCTGCGCCGGCATAAGCGGCAAACACGAGGGTGAAAGCGAACAGAGCATTCAGCGGAAACAGGATAGTGACTACGCCCAGCAATAGGGCCAGGGCACCACGGAACACAATCCAACCCCAGTTCCGCCTCAGCAGCGCAGAACCCCGAGCATAAGCGCTCCCCGTGGAGAAGGGGGAGGCAAAAGACATTGCGGTCATATGATCTCTCCCAGTTCAACAGCGGAGGCCGACACGGGAGCCCTGATCAGGCACTTCCGCGCCGGCGACCATCACTCGCAGAAATAGGTGAGGCCGGTATGATTTGAATAGGAGGGCGCATACGAAAACAGCGGGCGCCGGCTGGCAATGAAGCACGGCAAGGATCTCCAACCCTTCGGCTTTGAAGAACGGGTGCTTGGCAAGCAATGCGACCGCCGCGCCGGATATCTTGGGTCGTCGCGCCCCCCCTGGAACCAACAGGGTAAAAACTGCGCACCTCTGGTAAAGATCAGCTACAACCCGAAATTCACTTCAGTAAACCGTTATCGCGATGCGCTGGCATTGTCCGCCGTCAGCACCAATGGCACAGATTTGAGGTTGTGATTTAAGGAGGATCTGGGCTTCGTCGT